>CAYOON010000078.1:0-7910 GCA_964405595.1 uncultured Lachnospiraceae bacterium
CGGTCGTGGAGAACGTCACTGTCCCGGTAATCGAAACCGGCACGGGAAACTGTCACGTCTATATCGATGATTTTGCCGATCTGAAGATGGGTGCCGAAATCCTGTATAACGCCAAGTGCAGCCGTCCCTCGGTATGCAACGCGGCGGAGAGCCTGCTCGTTTCCGAGAAGGTTGCCGAAGCCTTCCTTCCCATGGCGAAATCACTTCTGGATCAGAAGCAGGTAGAGATCCGCGGGGATGAAAGAACCCGTGAAATCCTCGGGGACGTTGTGGTTCCCGCAACAGAAGAGGATTACTACACCGAATTTCTGGATTATATCCTTTCGGTGAAGATCGTGTCAGGCATCAATGAGGCGATCGAATTTATCAATGCGCATTCCACCGGACACAGCGAGTGTATCGTGACGGAGAATTATGAGAGCGCGCTGCGCTTTCAAAACGAGATCGACTCGGCGGCGGTCTATGTGAACGCCTCCACTCGTTTTACCGACGGCGGTGAGTTCGGCTTCGGCGCGGAGATCGGGATCTCCACCCAAAAGCTGCACGCCAGAGGTCCGGTCGGGCTGGAGGGACTCACCAGCTGCAAGTATGTGATACTGGGGCAGGGTCAAGTCCGGTAGCCGATAGAAACATCCTTTATACTATAGCATGATTTACGCGATCTGTCAAGACCTATTCGGAAATTTTTTCTGTTAAAACCGAAAAATCGACCATATTTTCGAAAAAAATATCGAAAACTGAAAAATCAAGAAAAATATTTAAATAAATCCCGCGCATACGAAAGTTTTTCTTCCGTGTGCGCGGGACGCGTATTGTGCGCGGGACGCGTATTGTGCGCGGGCGTATTATGCCTTCCCCGTCTTTCGCCGGATGAGATTTACGACGAGCTTCAGGACGACGTTGATCAGGAAGATCAGCAGGGAGACGAAGGCCGCGCTCTCCATAAGCAGTTGAGCCTCGAATTGGTTGATCATCAATGCCACCGATTTCGGCGAGGGCGGAGCAAGGAAGGAGACCGCCGAGATGGTCATCATGGAGTTCACGAAGAAGTATACGAACATCTCCAACAGCGTAAATCGTACCTTCGGCAGAATCACGTCCTTGATGATCTGGAATCTGCCTACCCCAAGGCTCTGTCCGACCGCTTCCAGATTGGGATTCACCTTCTCCAGCGTATTATACATCATCAGATAGGGCGACGCGAAAAAGTGAATGGAGTTGACCAGCGCGATGATCAGGATCGTGCCGTAGATGGGCATCCCGTGGAAGAAAATGACGTAGGAAAGACCCAGTACCATACCCGGAATCGCCATTGACGTGATGGAAATCAGGTGGATGCCCTTTCCGAAAACGCCCTTGACTCTGGCGGTCAGATAGGAGCAGAGGAAGGCCAGCAGGGTTCCGAACAGAGCCGCCAAAGAGGCGTACAGGAGCGAGTTCAGCAGATACTCACCCGCGCCCCGGTTGAGCGTGTTTTGAATATGGTCGAGCGTAAAGGTAGTGTTTACAGGGTATTTCGTCTCGAAAACCATCAGACAGAAGGCGAAGATCGGTGCCAGTACCGACAGACTGATGATCGAGCAGAACAGGTAGGCCAGCACCGCCGGAATCGTCCTTTTTTCGGGGATCACCGGCTCGGAAACGAATCCGCCCTGCCCGTGCTCGGGACTGAACAGATCCACCAGAAAGGCGATAATCGCGGGGATCAGCAGGAACGCGCCGATCACGCTGCCCGAGTCATAGTCGATCATTCCGACCGCCTTCTGATACATGAGAACCGATAGTGTGGTCGTTTTTCCGCCCACCATCAGCGGTACGCCGTAGTCGGTGACGATCATGGTGAAGACCGCGAAAAAGACCGAAATCAGCGTCTTTTTCATGTAGGGAAGGGTAATATCGGTGAACTGCCGGAACCTCGGTACCCCAAGGACCTTCGCGGCCTTGTATGCCATGCCGTCTTCGTATTGCAGGATGCTTGTAATCATCAGGAAGGCAACCGGGAAGGAGTACATCACCGATCCCACTACGATGCCCCAGAAACCGTAAATACTGCTGTTTAAGTGAAGCAGATTAGTCAGAAATCCGTTTGCGCCGAAAAGCGCAACCAGCCCGAAGGCGTGGGAGATGGAGGGGATGAGCATGGGAATGACGAACAGCATTCCGAATATCGCCCGCCCCCGGATCGCGGTTCGCTCCAGACACCAAGCCGCCGCCAGCGCCAGAATCAGCGAAATGAGCGTCGCCGTAAGTCCGGTCAGAAGCGAATTCTTTACCGCGGGAAGGAACTGCTTGGATCCGATGACCTCTTTCAGACCGTTCGGCGTAATCCTGGAAAGCATGGAAAGAATCGGTAGAATTACGCAGAATAGGAAGAAGAGAACGATGCAGACCTGTATAACGATCTTGCCGGAAAACCTCTTTTTCATGACCGATCCTGCTTTCCGCCGGTAAATCTCGCCAGAGAGTCCACCTTTGCCTGCAAATTATCGAGAACGAAGGTCTGTACATAGGAATTTGCGGGATTTTTCACGATATTTTCGGGGCTGTCCAGCTGGCTGATTTCGCCGTGATCCATAATCATGATCCGGTCGGACAGCGCGAAGGCCTCCTCCTGATCGTGGGTGACGTAGATCATGGTGGTGCCGAATCTGCTTTGCAGCGATTTGAGCTCGGCGCGCATGGAAAGACGGGTTGCCACGTCCAGGGCAGACATCGGCTCGTCCAGCAGAACAATGTCGGGGTTCAGCGCCAGCGTTCTGGCGATGGCGACCCGCTGCTGCTGTCCGCCCGAGAGATTTCGCGGCATTTTGCTGCGGTGATCGGCAAGCCCCACCACTTCGATCATGTGCTCCGCCTTTTCTCTCGCCTCATTTTTGGGGACTTTGTGAAATTTCAGCGCGTATTCGACGTTTTTCAGAACCGTCATGTTCTCAAACAGCGCGTAATTCTGGAAAACGATTCCCATTCCCCGGTCAGAGGGCTTGGCGCAGGTGATGTCCGCACCGTCCTTGACGACAGTGCCCGCATCAGGGGCAAGCAGACCGATCAGAATCCGCAGTAGGGTGGTTTTTCCGCATCCGGAGGGGCCGAGGATGGAGAGAAACTCTCCATCCTCCACCGTAAAGCTCACGTTTTTCAGAACGCTGTTTCCCTTGTAGCCCTTTGAAATTCCCTGAATTTCGAGCTTATGCTTTAGCTGAAGTTCCATTTTTTCAGCAGCCTTTCCTTTTCGCTCATCGTATCGTTTGCCATGTTGCCGTAGGCGATATTCTTCGGGAAGCCCTCGACCTCGGGGGAAAAGTCCTTGTAGATCTGATCGGGGAAGTAGAGTTCGTTATCGCCCTTGCAGAGATCGGTGGACAGGTAGTTGAACACCTCCATAACGGCATCCCGCTTTGCGCTCTTGGAGAGTACCGCGTTGCCGTACATGCTGAAGGGAGAACCTTCCTCGAAGAAGAGGATCTCCAGATTAACGCCCTGATTGATCTCCACAACCGCCTGGGATGTCATTCCCAGACCGACGGCAACCTCGCCCTGAACCAGCGCGTTTACAGGGCCGGATCCGGAGGAGGTGTAGGAACGGACATTCGCGGTCAACTTCTCGAAATACTCGAATGCCTTGTCCTCGCCCCACTCATTAGTCAGCTGGCGAAGGAACATATAGCCGGTGCCGGAGGAAGCCGGACTGGGCATAGAGATCAGATCCTTGTAGGCGGGATCCAGCAGATCTTCGTAGGATTTCGGCGCGGAAAGACCGTTTTTCTCCAGAACTGCGGGATTGATAATGATACAGCCGCCGTTTTTCAGCTCGGGGGTGAATTTGTGGCTTTCGGGAACCAGATCGTCCAGAAATACCGAATAATCGAAGTTGGTCAGCTCGGCAAGATAGTCCTCGCACTTATAAAGATAGCCGTATTCTTCGGAAGCGATGATGTCGCAGGAACATTTATCGCCCTCTTCGATGACTTTGGCGGCGATGGTGCTGCTGTTCATATATTCCAGCTTAATCTCGTAGTCGGGGAACTGTTTTTGCAGCTCGGTAAGGTAGTAGTTGTTCTTGTAATCCTCGCCGCTGGTCCAGATTACGATTTTCTCTTTTTTGGAGGCGCATCCGGGCAGCAGGGAGGCTACCGTCGCGGTCAGACAGACGAACGGGATGACTTTTTTCAGAATTTTCATGATTTTTCTCCTTTATATATCATAAGCTTTATCAATTGCCTTCAATTCCTTGAAAGTATCGATTTCGACAATATCGTCCGCGCTGCATTCACGGACTTCAACGTGGTATTCCTTCGAAAAGATCGACAGCGGAACCTGATCCCAATAGCGTTCCTTGCCGCCGGGCATTTCGTAGGCCTCTAAAAGGTGCCCCGTCAGCTTTTTGCCGGAGACCTCGTCCCAATAGGAAATGCCTACCTCTTGATAGCAGTTCAGCCCTCCGATTTTCAGCTCCCGGATGGCGCCCCCTTCGACAGTAAAGCACCAGTCGTTGGATCGCTCCATGGGGATTCCGAGGTAGTTGGAGGTATAGTGGTATTTCGTAATGATCGCGGGGTTCCGGATCAGCAGATCGGCCTCGAAAACGTAGGCGTTGCACATCAGATAGCGGGCGCAGACCGCCGAGGAGATGTTGTTTGCCTCGTTATAGGCGGTGTTTTCGAGGAATTTGATCATCGGGTACTTGTAAAGCAGCTGATCGAACTGCTCGGCAAGGTATCCGCGGACGATGTAGATTTCAGAGATTCCCGCCTCCAGACAGGCGTCGATAAGTCCGTCTATGATCCGCTTCCCGTTGACGCGAACCAAGGGCTTCGGCGTATTGAGCGTAACGGGAACCAGTCTGGAGCCGAATCCCGCCGCGATAAAGATCGCGCGTTTTGCCCGATAGGGTTCCAGTGCTTCCAAGCCGCTGGCGGTGAGCCGGCCGTCCTCGACGAACCCCTTTTCGGCCATTTCTTTGGACAGTTTATTGATCGTACCCAGCGAATAGCCGGTCTTTTCCTCCAACTGCCGCTGCGTAAGCGTTCCTTTTGCCGTCGCAAGCGCGTTGAGAAAATCAAATTGCTTGCGGGTGAGTGACTGTTCGGTTTCCATAGGGTTAGTGTCCTTTCTTTTGGGCGCAAATGCTTTGAACTGCATGGGATTCACAAATATTTTGTTCAAAATCACGGGTTTTCGGGGTCAAAATTGAACCGGATTTCGCTTTTTGAATACGCAAAATGCACAAATATACAATCCGTTCAAAACGGACGGTATATTTGTGCTTTTGAAACAAGGTGAAACTTATTTTTGCAGATTGCCTTTATCCTGCGACTCGGCAAGCGTGTCCTCGCTGGTGATAATCAGATCTTCCTCGACCTCTTTGTGGGCATTGGCATCGATGTGCAGCTTTTCGGCAGCCTTTTTCTTTGCCCGGGTCCACCAGATGGCGACTGCGGCTCCCACGGCAATCGCGATTCCGCTGATGGAGGAAACCGCTACCGTGACCGCGGACGGATCGATATAAAGCGTATGAGGGGAGAGAAGGGTAAACAGTTCCGGTGCGTTCATCTTCGTCATTCCTTTCAGAATTCTATGAGTATTATACCCAATAATCTTTAACCAAGCACATTATACATTATATTATCGCGCTTGTCAAGCCTTTTTCGATCTTTTTTCTACCAAAGACTGCAAAATATATTTCGCGCCCGCAGCTCCCGCCTGACCGTGATTGTAGATCAGACTGTCAAAACGGTTGTCTATTTTTTCTCTGTAGAGCGGCGTGTCGGCGATCAGCTCGCGGACGATGTCTGCGGTCTGATCCAGATCCTTCGGATCGACCGATCGGCCGATCTCGTCCCGCAGGGAGATTTCGACGGGCGTCAGGCCGAGGTTTTTCCAGTTGGGGTTGAGGCATTTAATCTTGGTATTGATAAAGAGCGCGGGTCTGCCCGTGGCGAAGCAGAATTCGGGAGCGATGCCCGACCAGTCGGTGATCAACAGGTCGGAGGTGGTAATCGAATCGTTTTTCGAAAAATCCAGCTCGAAAATCAGTCCGTCGCCGACTTTGTCGCGGTATTTCTCGACCAGACTCTGCATCCTGGCACCGAAACGCTTAACGTACTCCGGATGCGGACGGATAATCAGCTGATAGTCCTCGCAGTAGAGCTGTTCGATCAGCTTGTCGATGCAGGAATCCAGCAGGTTGTCCTCCTGCCAGGAGGGCGCGATGAGGAGCTTTTTCCGGGTGTTTCCGGTGTTTGCCGCAGGATTCTGCCGCTTTTCCTTGCCCGCTTTCACAAGCTGATCGGCCAGAGGATAGCCGAAGGGTACCAATTTTTTCTCGGGAAGGGAGTAAACTCTTTCGGTTGCCCGAACCTCTGTCGCTACATGGTCGCCCGAGCAGAATATGGTATCAAAGCCGTCCAGCGCGCCTTCTCTGAAGCCCATATGGACGCTCATCATGTCGTGGGGTAGATAGATATACTCGATGTCCTTCTTGATATGGGAGCGTTTGAGATAGAACTTGTCAAAATCGGGCGTAGTCATGACCACGATGTCGCATTCCATGAGCATCATCAGCGGGATCATCTTTTTCAGTCCGATATAGTAGGGACGAATGCGGGGCTGCTCTTCGGCAAGCTTGAAAATGGCGTCGTCCGGATCGTTGGTGACGTAATGGATGGTCAGATTCGACCGTTCCAGCAATTCGTCGATCAGATCCTTGAAATATTTGTAGAAACCGCTCTTTTCGGAGTAGAATACCACATGCTTGTTTACGACACGGAAGAACTTTTTGTAGTCCTTCTTTTCGCGCCGTTTGTTTTTCCTGTAGTCGGCATCCTTCTTGCCGGGAGCCTCCAGCGCCTCGATGTCGGCAAGCTGACGGCGGCTCTTTTCCAGCGCGTCGTAATCCACATATTTTTTCGGATTGATGGCGACGTTCAGAATATACATCTGCGCGACCGAGAACAGATTGCTGGCGATCCAGTAGAGGGCGATACCGGTCGGTACGAAGCAGCCCAGATAGAGGGAGATTCCCACCGAAAGGATCATCAGACCGTACTTGCTGAGCTTGCCCTGCTCGTGCTGAATGACGTTGGCAAGATTCTGCGTCAGGCAGAGAACGAAGGAGGAAAGTCCTGCGGCGATCGGGATGATCGTGTAGACGCCCCATACCTCGGTGGGGACTTCGGAAAGATGGAAGCCGAGGAAATCCAACCGGAAGGATCCGACCGAACGGACGATTTCGGTAAGCGTATCCGCGCCGACGCCGGGAATGACGGACGACGCGCTGATCGTACCGTTCTTGATGGCATCCACGATGCGAAGCTGGTAGGAGGATACCGCGGTATCGGCACCGATATGCTCGGCTATGGCGCGGATCACGTCGTCGGAGATGCCGAAAAGATAGCTCATCGGATGGTAGATGATCTCCACCACGCCCATCAGCAGGACGATCTGAATAATCAGCGGGATCAGCGAGAGCATGGGGTGATATTTCTGCTCCTTGAAGAGCTTCGCCTGTCCCTCGGCAATCGCCTCGGTGTCGCCGTAGTGCTTGGCCCTCAAAAAGTTAATATCGGGCTGAATCTTCACCATCAGAATGGAATTCTTCTGGATCCATATCGATACAGGCAGCAGAACGAGCTTGCTGACCAGAGTGAACAGAATAATTGCCAGACCGTAAGTGCTTACCAGCTGCCAGCACCATTTCATCAGGTAGCCCAGCGGTACGCAGATATAATAAAGAATCTTATCCATAACCTTTTCCTCGTCTTGAATTGATCAGTCCATCAGGAATTTGTTGTAATGTTCGTGGCTGACCTCTTTCCAGCTTGCGAAATCATATCCGCGACCGTTTATTTCGTAAACATACTCGTCCAGACTTGCGTCTCTGATATAGGTGTGCCAGATGTGACGCCGTGTCC
>CAYOON010000079.1:0-7885 GCA_964405595.1 uncultured Lachnospiraceae bacterium
GACATTGACGAGCTGCTGGTCTCCCAGCCCGATAGCGCCGAACAGGCTCTCGATATTACCGAAGCCCTCGTCCGCTCGGGCGCAGTCGACATCATCGTCGTCGACTCGGTTGCAGCCCTTGTCCCCCAGTCGGAGGTAGACTCCGAAATGGGCTCCTCCCAAGTGGCAGTGCAGGCGCGCCTCATGTCCCAAGCTCTGCGGAAGCTGACCAGCGCGATCTCGAAAACCAACTGCATTGTGATTTTCATCAATCAGCTCCGCCTGAAGGTGGGCGTTGTCTACGGTAACCCCGAAACCACCCCCGGCGGATCGGCGCTGAAATACTACGCCTCCGTCCGTCTGGACGTCCGCCGTACCGAGACGCTGAAAAACGGCTCCGAATCCTTCGGTAACCGTACCAAGGTCAAGGTCGTCAAGAATAAGGTGTCCTCCCCCTTCAAGACAGCGGAATTCGACATCATCTACGGCAAGGGTATCTCTAAATCGGGCGAAATCATCGATATGGCGGTCGCCGCCGGAATCGTGGAAAAGTCGGGCGCGTGGTTCTCCTATAACGGCGACCGTCTGGGTCAGGGACGCGATAAGGCAAAGCAGGTTCTGGAGGATAATCCCGATCTGCTGAAGGAAATCGAGGATAAACTCCGGGATACCAAGGTAGAGATGGAGAAAGACGACGAACTCCTGCTGGATAGCGGCGAGTTTGACGTGGATCTTGACTGATGGGTCGGAGAGATCCCGACGAAAAGTCGCCACGGCATCGCGCGGTATTGCTGTCCGAGCTGATCGGGCAGGAAAGTATGCCTCTCCCGGTGCGAAAAAAGCCGGCGGAGGAAGAGAATGAAGCCGCCGATTCCGCCGAAACCGACGATTTTCCCGAATCTGACGGCGGTGAGGGAAAAGTTTTCCACAAAACGTGGAAAACTTCCAAGAAACGTGGAAAAACTACCGAAACTGCCAAAGAAAAACAGCGTCCGACCGCATTCGACGCGGCAATGACCATTCTTGCCTGCGGCGATAATTCGGAAAGAATGCTCCGGGAGAAGCTGACCCGCAAGGGCTATACCCCGCTGGAAATCGGGGAGGCGATCAGACTTCTCCGGGAAAAGCGGTATATCTGCGACGAGCGGCTGATGGAACGGTACGCGTCCGCGCTTGCGAGGAAGAAGTTCTACGGTGCCCGCCGGATCCGCGCGGAGCTGTTCCGGAAGTTCGATCGGGCGGTCGTGGAAGCCTACTTCGAGGACGCGATCCGGGAGATTGATTTTCCGGAGCAGGCGAGAGTTTATGCCGAAAAAAACAGCCGCAGGGGCAGGGAATATCTGATCCGCCGGCTTTCCTACCTCGGATATGACGGTAACCAGATCCGCGCGGCGGTGAAGGGGATAAATGAGGAAGTTGAATAGTAAAGGAGGGTTATAAAATGCTGAATAAACAACGTAATTTCTTTTTGGATCTCGTTATCGCAGGGTTGTATGAAGGTATTTGAATAGCGGCATTTTTCTTCGGCAATATGATTGGAAACAATACGTCGGTATCCATGTGGGTTCCGATTCTGATTTCCTTTGCGATTCTGACTGTCCTTCTTCCTTTTCTGAAAGTCCGTGTGGACGCACTTTTGACGGTATGTATCGTATTTGCGTGTATAACCGCAGGTTATTGCGAATTTACGAGAGTGGGACTCGACCAACTTGAATATTTCGCATATTTATGGTTCTGGATCGCCTCGTATTTGATTCAGCTTGCGGCGCTGATGATCGGCAAACTGGCGGTGTTTATTAAATCTGCCGGATCTTCGCAACAGCGATTCAAGCCGGATGGGCGCACGGTAAGAAAATGCGCGGGATTGATGGGCGTATTCGTCGTTTATGAGATTATCGGCGGGTCGATTCCCATTCTTTCCATGCTGCTCCTGATTGTCGCTGCGGTATTTCTGGTGCCCGATTGGCGCACCTGCCTGAAGCTGCTGCCGTACCAGTTTGGAATCGGCATCTGCCTGCATTCGATTTGCTATACATTCTCCGGTTCGGTGTTTAGTTTGGCGGGACTCATCGGCATTTCCTCCATGATCGGGTCATTGCTGCTGTTTGAGGCGGAAATTGTGCTGGTTGTCATCCTCGCGCTGGGCATCCGCCGGCTTGCCCGGAGGCAGTCATAGGACTTTGGTGAAATGATTTTTCGGTATTTTTGAGGTGATCCATATGGATACAAACAGACTGCGAAAATGTTTTGGCGTACTGCTCGGACTCTGCGCGGCGGCACTCTATGTGCGGGGATTTTTTGCCCTGTCCGGCATTACACAGGATCAGATGCGCGCGATTCATGCCGGGAGCGGTTCGCTTACCCCGATCCTGCTTGACGCTTTCCTTCTGATCCTTGCATCGGGTCTCTTTCTGGTGGGCAGGGTGCTGTTCGGAAGCGACGGGCATACGAAATCCCGCAACGCCGCCGCAATTACGCTGGCGACCCTTCCGATTCAGAAGCTCCTTTTGACGGGGCTGAAATATTACGTCACCTGCCTTACCGATCTCTCCAAAAAGATCAGCGAAATGTTCGTGCGCAACACCGGATTTCTGGAGATTGTGCTGATCGTGCTGTCTCTCGCGATCGGCGGATTTGCCGCGGCATCCAAGCGGGTCGGCGAGTACGGTACAAGGTCGGACAGCGCGGCCGAAAGCAATGTAAAGGCGGGGCTGCTCGGAATGCTCGGGATGCAGGGATATGACATCGCCGACGTGATCCTCACTACCTACGACGGCAAAAAGACCGCTATTCTCGTCTTCGAGGACGAGGCGGCATGGGATCTTGCCATCGAAAAAGGGTACGATCAGAAGATTCTCGCCGCCTGCCAATCCGCTGAACCCGGATACGACTATCGGTTCGAGTACAAAAGTTGATCAGAATAACCCGGCTAACAGTAAAATTTTACAATTATCTACGGATTTGAAACAGAATAGACATACAAGGAGATTAAAATGGTAAAAGTAGGATTCGTGTCCTTAGGTTGCTCGAAGAATCTTGTGGACACCGAAGTGATGCTGAATACGCTGGAGGAGGCGGGCTACGAGCTGGTGTCCGAGGACATCGACGCCGACGTGGTGATTATCAACACCTGCGCCTTCATTACCTCCGCCAAGCAGGAGGCTATCGACAACATTCTGGACGTGGCGTGGCTGAAAAAGCACAAAAACCTCAAGGGAATCGTGGTTACCGGCTGTCTTGCCGAGCGGTATCGGGAGGAAATCTTCACCGAGATGCCCGAGGTGGACGCCCTGATCGGCGTGGGATCGCTGTCTCATATCGCCGAGGCGGTGGACGCCGCCTATCATGGGAAGCGGTACTCCTCCTTCGAGGACAAGGACAGCTGTCCCTTGGGCGGTCAGCGGATCCTGACTACGCCCCCCTATACTGCCTACTTGAAAATCGCCGAGGGCTGCGACAACCGGTGCAGCTACTGCGCAATTCCGATGATTCGAGGCAAGTTCCGGTCCCGTCCCATCGAGTCGCTGGTGGAGGAAGCCAAGGCTTTGGAGGCGTCGGGCTGCAAGGAGCTGAACATTGTTGCGCAGGACACCACCCGTTACGGGCTGGATCTCTACGGTGAGTATTCTCTGGCGAAGCTGGTTAAGGCGATTTCTGCCGAGACGCGGATTCCGTGGATTCGGCTTCTGTATTGCTATCCTGACAAGATTACCGACGAGCTGATCGAGGAGATGCGGACGAATCCGCGGCTACTGCCCTATCTGGATCTGCCGATCCAGCACATCAGCGAGGATATTCTGCGGCGGATGAACCGACATGGCGGAGCGGCTTTGATTAAAGAGAATCTGGCGAAGGTCAAGGCGGCGGTTCCGGGGCTGGTTGTTCGGACTACCGTGATTGTGGGCTTCCCGGGGGAGACGGAGGAACAGTTTACCGAGCTATGCGAATACGTTCGGGAAGAGAAGTTCCAGCGGCTTGGGGTGTTCACCTACTCTGCGGAGGAGGGTACGCCGGCGGCGGAGTTTGACGGGCAGATCGACGAGCAGGTTAAGCAGGATCGGTACGATATTCTGATGAAAGAGCAGATGCCCATTGCCGAGGCTTGGAATCAGTCGATGATCGGCAGGGAGTTGGACGTGCTGCTGGAAGGCTTTGATCCGGTATCGGAGGCGTTCTATGGGCGGCCGGTGTCTGACTCGCCGTACGTGGACGGGAAGGTTTACTTCACCGCACCGGGTCGGAGACTGCCTGTCGGCGGGTTCGTTAAGGTTCGCGTTACCGATACGCTGGATTACGACTTGGTCGGGGAGCTGGCGGACTGACGGGTTCGCTGGTACACTGCGTAAAAGTTTTCGTCCACCTTTTTCAAAAGGTGGCGCGGTCGAGGGCGCGTAGCCCTCGTCGCCCGTCGCAACGGGCGAAATCCCCTTTCGGCCCTTTTCTTTTTGCCAAGCTTTTTCTTTTGGGCCTGCTAGGTCAAAAGAAAAAGCGGACTAACAAGTCTGAACATACTATATCTCTGTCGCTTTTCTTCAATATAACATAACATATACCCATTTTCCTATGAAAGGAACTACTCCTATGTCATGTCCGAAAAATTTTCCGAACATTCTGACCGTGATCCGCGCCGTATTGGTGCCGGTGTTCATGGTCTTCCTCTGCTTCCCGATATTTTCCGATACCGTGACCCGACTGGTGGGTGCCTCGCTGTTCGGGGCGATCTCGCTGACCGATTTCTTCGACGGCAAGTTGGCGCGGAAGTATCGGTTGGTCTCCGATTTTGGCAAGTTTCTCGATCCGCTGGCCGATAAACTGCTGGTGCTGGGCGCGATGCTGGCTCTGACCGTCTTTATGGGGGTCGGAGACTACCGGATCAACACCTTCGGACTGCTTTTGACCTTCGCTACCTTCATCGTGATCCTGCGGGAGCTGGCGGTTACATCCCTGCGGCTGCTCTGCAAGCGTGCGGACGGCAAGGTGATCGCCGCCAACATGGCGGGGAAGATCAAGACCGTGTCGCAGATCGTCTTCATTCTGGCAGCCCTGCTGGAGCCGCTGTTCTGGGAGCCGCTCGTACTTACTTATATTTCCCTCGGCGTGATGGTGATGATGACAATTGTCAGCGGGATCAACTATTTCCGCATCTATCTGCCCCTTCTGAAGGAGGGCGAGTGATATGCCGCTGATCGTGATTGACGGGCTGGACGGATCGGGCAAGGGGACCCAAAGCCGACGGCTCACCGACTGGCTGAATGCCCATGGGATTCCCGCAAGGCGGGTGGACTTCCCCCGATATGGGACGAAAGGTGCCGCTCTGGTGGAGGGATACCTGCACGGCGAGCTGGGCGGAAATCCCGAGGACACAGGCGGATATGCCTGCGCGACGCTGTATGCGGTGGATCGGTATTGGTCGTATCGCACCGACTGGGGCGAGGATTACCGGAAGGGCGTCGTGATTGTCGCCGACCGGTACACGACCGCGAATGCGGTGCATCAGTGCGAGAAGCTGCCGCCTGAAAAATGGGACGAGTTTCTCGGGTGGCTGTGGGACAACGAGTACAACAAGCTTGGGATCCCCAAGCCGGACAAGATCCTGTATCTGGAGATGCGCCCCGATCTGTCGGAGCGGCTGATCGCCCACAGAGCGGAGTCCGAGGGGAGGGCGAAGGATATTCACGAGGCCGATCCCGAGTATCTGCGCCGATGCTACAAGGCTGCCCTGTATGCCGCCGATTATCTGGGGTGGACGGTGATCCACTGCTACAATGGCGACGAGATTCGTTCAATTGACGACATTTTCGGGGAGATTTTGGAGAAAATAAAGGATGTAGTTACGCTGTAACTTTGTCGTGAAAAAGTTTTGATCCAGCTTTTTTAAAAGCTGGCGGTTTCCAAAGGCAGCGCCTTTGGTCGCGCTCCGCAGAGCGCGAAACTCTCTTCGGGCCTTTTCTTTTTGCCAAGCTTTTTCTTTTGGCCCTACAAAGGCAAAAGAAAAAGCGGACTAACGGCTATAGCGAACTTCATTTTAGCCGATGAACTATAAATTACCGCATTATAATTAGGAGAACAACCATGATCTATCTATTCCTCGCGCCCGGATTCGAAGAAATCGAGGCGCTGACCCCGGTGGACGTGCTTCGCCGTGCCGGATTGGATGTCCGCACGGTCGCCGTTTCCGATAACCGCGTCGTGCCCGGCTCCCATAATATTCCCGTTACTGCCGATCTGCTCTTGTCGGACGCCGACTTCTCGGATGCCACGATGCTGATCCTTCCCGGCGGAATGCCGGGATCCAAGAATCTTCGGGCTTGCGAACCCCTCTGTCGGCTGCTGACCGACGCGGCAGGGCGGGGTCTGCCCATCGCCGCTATCTGCGCCGCGCCCTTTATCCTTGGGGAACTTGGGATCCTGCGGGGCAAGTCCGCCATCTGCTATCCCGGATTCGAGGACAGGCTGATCGGGGCGACGGTCTCGGACAAAAAGGTCGTCCGGGACGGGAACATCCTCACCGCCGCCGGAATGGGCGTCGCGCTGGATTTCGCCCTCGCCGCTGTTGAGATGCTGCTGGATAAGGCTGCCGCCGATCGGATCGCCGCCTCGGTGATGCGGGAGTGAGCGGGTAGCCATATACACATCAAAATCTGTTAGTCCGCTTTTTCTTTTGGCCGAAGAAGGCGCAAAAGAAAAAGCTTGGCAAAAAGAAAACGCCGAAAGGGGAGTTTCGCCGCGTGCGCGCGGCGACGAGGGCTACGCGCAATAAACATTGCCGTAGGCAATGTTTATTTGACCGCGCCACCTTTTGAAAAAGGTGGACGAAAACTTTCCTATAAGCTCGCCGGAGCGTTATGCGAGTCCGTACTCCTTCATAGCCTGCTCATTCAGCGTAAAGATCGCCGCCTGCCCTCCGGACGGGAGATAGACTTTATCCAACTCCGGGCAGATCGTGCGGATCGCCGATTCCTCGGATGCCACATGAACCGTGTCCCCCCGCTCGCCGATGACCATCGACCGTAGCTTGAGACGGTCGTTCAACGCCATCATGCCGCCGCTGAACCCCAGTATAATCGAGAACGGCCCCGTAATCAGCATCCCCGCATAGGTGTTCCGCAGATAGGTCAGCCGCTTCCGCTCTTCCTCGGGCATCCGCTCAATGGTCGACCAGAAGGGCGCCGCAATCACCTCGGAGGCTTCCTTCAACGTAAGTCCCTGCCGCCGAACCAGATAGTCCAGAATGTAGGTGATCGCCTCGGTGTCCGTCAGTAGATCGCACTTGTACCCGTACATCTCAATCTGCCGCCGGTTGGCGTCGTAGGACGAAATCTCCCCGTTGTGTACCACCGAAAAGTCCAGCATGGAGAAGGGATGCGCTCCCCCCCACCAGCCCGGCGTGTTGGTCGGATACCGCCCGTGCGCCGTCCAACAGTAGGCCTTGTAGTCGTCCAGCCGGTAGAACTCGCCCACATCCTCGGGATAGCCTACCGCCTTAAAGCAGCCCATGTTCTTCCCCGAAGAGAAAACGTAAGCCCCCTTGATCGAAGAGTTAATCCGCGTCACGCACCGAACCACATATTCCTTCTCGTCCAGCTCGGAGGCGTTCAAACGCCCGGCGTCGGGACTGCCGAAATACCGCCAGATCAGGGGCGCACCCTTGATGCAGGTGTCCTTCGAGGTGGGAATGACCTCGGCGGACTCCAGACGGAAGTGTTCGTTCAGGAAATTCTCGCAATCGTGGCGGCTTTCCTGATTGTCGTAGAAAATATGAATGGCGTACAGATCCCGGTAGTCGGGGTAGATGCCGTAGGCGGCAAACCCGCCGCCCAGTCCGTTGGAACGCTCGTGCATTCTGGCGATGGACTTGATCACGTCACCGCCCGATGTGCGCTCTCCCGTCCGGGAGAAGATGCCC
>CAYOON010000080.1:0-7826 GCA_964405595.1 uncultured Lachnospiraceae bacterium
AGATTTCAGCTGGTAGCGAAAAGGTACTTGATGGAGTTATTGAATTATTCGAAACAGTCATTAATTTAATAAAAAGCAACGGATATACCATTGCAACTGTTCGGCAATTAAATGTTGGTAATAGTAATGTTCAAAATAACAATATCATTTTATCGTTACTTGAACCAATATATGAAGCATATTGTAAGTATTTGAAAGAAAAAAACGAAATTGATTTTAATGATATGATCAATATTGCAACGCAGTATGTAGAATCAAAAAAATACAGTAATCCATATAAATATGTCATAGTTGATGAATACCAAGATATTTCCAAAGCACGTTTTTCTCTACTTAAAAGTATGCGAGCTTCAAATGATTACGATCTGTTTTGTGTGGGTGATGATTGGCAAAGTATTTATCGTTTCGCCGGTAGTGATATAGGATATATATTAAACTTTGAGAGATATTGGGGTTCTACAGAAACAAGTCGAATTCAAACAACATACCGTTTCACGCAGAAGCTTATAGAAATCAGCGGTAGTTTTATTATGCAAAATCCTGCGCAGATCAAAAAGTCTATTATAGGAAATCCAGATACCGTTGGATTTCCATTAGGTGAGATCAGCGGATATAAAGATAAGTACGCTATTGAATTTATGGTTAAAAAGCTTGATGATTTGCCGAAGAATAGCAGCGTATTTTTCATAGGAAGGTATTCGTTCGATGCAAAATTATTAAGTGACAGCGAACTTCTTGAATGTCAATATAATAATATTATCGGACTTGTTGATGTAAAATATCGAAAGCGTTCCGATTTGAAAATGAATTTTATTACAGCCCATAAATCAAAAGGTTTACAAGCCGACTATATTTTTATAATCAATAATAAAAGATCAAGAATGGGATTTCCAAGTAAAATACAGGATGCTGCCATATTAGATTTACTGTTGGAAAATAGTGATCAATACCCCTATGCAGAAGAACGCAGGTTATTTTATGTTGCTTTAACAAGAGCAAAAAAGAAAGCGTATATTGTTACGGTCAATAATCAAGAATCCGATTTTGCAATGGAATTAAAAAATCGGTACGGAGCGGAACTTAAGCGGGAACAGTTTGAATGCCCACTTTGCGGCGGAAGATTGATTAAACGCTCCGGACCATACGGTGAATTTTTCGGATGTTCAAACTATAAAACAGAAGGATGCAAATACATCCGAAGAATCGCTCCATCTTTAAAAACTTCTATACAATAACACTACTTCCCTCCCCGAAAGGAGCTAATATGTACTACTACATTTCCGGCACGCTGGCCTTTGCTTCCCTGTCCACCGCTGTTGTTGATGCGGGCGGCGTGGGATACAGGCTGACCATCTCCTCCCATACCCTCGGCAAGCTGTCGGGCAAGGAAGGGTCGAACGTCAAGCTGTTCACCTACTTTTCCGTCCGCGAAGACGCCATGGAGCTGTTCGGCTTTGCCACCGAGGACGAAAAATCCGCCTTCGAGATGCTGATCTCGGTTTCGGGCGTGGGTCCCAAGGCAGCTATGGCGATCCTGTCGGTACTGACCCCCGAACGGCTCTCCTCCGCCATCCTTGCCGGGGACGCCAAATCCATCGCCCGCGCCAACGGCGTCGGCGCCAAAACCGCCGCACGGGTGGTGCTGGAGCTCAAGGACAAGATCGGGAAGGTCATCGATCCCGCCGAAGGAAGCGCGGGACTGCCCATCCCCGAGGACGCCCCCGTCGGAAGCTCCAACCTCGCCGACGCGCAGGCAGCACTCATGGTGCTTGGATACAGCCGCAGCGAAGCGATCTACGCTCTGAAGGACGCCGATCCCACGCTGGACGCCGAGTCGCTGATCCGCGAGGGACTGAAAAAGTTGATGAAGGGCTGATATTTCCTCTTTTCCGCCCACTTTCACCATAACAATTTGTGATGTTAGCAGGATAACCCGGAATTTAAGGAGGAAATATACATGAAATACCCCTGTCCTTGTTGCGGATATTACACTTATGAACATATGCCGGACGGTTCATACGATATATGCCCTGTCTGTTTCTGGGAAGATGATCCTATTCAATTAGGAAATCCTCAATATGAAGGCGGCGCAAATCGTGTCAGCTTAAAACAAGCTCGTTTAAATTATAAGAATTTTGGAGCTTGTAAGAATGAACTGTTACCCTATGTTAGAAAACCAAAATTAGATGAAATACAACCATAAATTCTGATTGTAGGAATCCCTTTGCAAGAAGGGCGTAAAGAAAGGAAACTTCCCCAAATGGATGAATTCGAACTGGACAATCGGATGATGAACGCCAATCTGACCCAAAACGACGGTGACACCGAGCTGACGCTCCGTCCGCAGACGCTGGACGAGTATATCGGTCAGGCAAAGGCGAAGGAAAATCTGAAAATATACATCGAAGCCGCCCGGATGCGGGGCGATATGCTGGATCACGTCCTGCTCTACGGACCTCCCGGACTAGGCAAGACCACCCTTTCCGCCATTATCGCCAACGAGATGAACGTGAACATCCGCATTACCTCGGGTCCCGCCATCGAGAAGGCGGGCGATCTGGTGGCGCTCCTGACCAATTTGCAGGAAAACGACATCCTCTTCATTGACGAGATTCACCGGCTCCCCCGGATGGTGGAAGAGGTGCTCTACCCCGCCATGGAGGATTTCGAGATCGACATTATCATCGGAAAGGGGCCTGCCGCGCGATCCTTCCGGATGAAGCTCCCCCACTTCACGCTGATCGGCGCGACCACCCGTGCGGGACAGCTCTCTACCCCTCTGCGGGATCGCTTCGGCGTCCTCCTGAAGCTGGAGCTGTACTCCGCCGAAGATCTGACCAAGATTGTCACCCGAAGCGCGCGGATTCTGGAGTTCGCCATCACCCCCGACGGGGCGTCGCAGATCGCACGCTGTTCGAGAGGTACTCCCCGTTTTGCCTACCGCCTCTTAAAGCGGGTTCGCGACTTCTCGCAGGTCAAGGGGACGGGCGTGATCGACGAAGCGATTGCGAGATACACGCTGGAGGCGTTGGAGATCGACGCGCTGGGGCTGGACAACATCGACCGGCGGATGCTCTCGACCATCATCAAGCTGTACGACGGCGGCCCTGTGGGGTTGGAGACTCTTGCGGCTACTATCGGTGAGGAAGCGGTCACCATTGAGGACGTCTACGAGCCCTATCTGATGCAGATCGACTTCCTCTCCCGCACGCCCCGGGGCAGATGCGCGACCCATCTGGCTTATGAGCATCTGGGGCTGGAATACCGCCGGAATGGCGGCGACTCCGGGCAGACTGATCTGTTCGGGAACGACGCTGACTAAGGTACGAGCGTTTTTCAG
The DNA here is from genome assembly GCA_964405595.1 of uncultured Lachnospiraceae bacterium. Classification (GTDB taxonomy): domain Bacteria; phylum Bacillota; class Clostridia; order Oscillospirales; family CAG-272; genus CAKSQF01. The sequence continues at coordinate 3,341 of CAYOON010000080.1, forward strand.
AAGTTTTCGTCCACCTTTTTCAAAAGGTGGCGCCGTCGAGGGCGCGTAGCCCTCGTCGCCCGTCGCAACGGGCGAAACTCCCCTACGGCGTTTTCTTTTTGCAGAGCTTTTTCTTTTGCGCCTTCTTAGGTCAAAAGAAAAAGCGGACTAACGGTTATCGCAATCTATATGGCTACACAATTACTCACCGTTTTTCTCCTATAAAATCACCCTTCGAAAGGAATCAAACCCATGTATCTTGCCGATAAATGGAAGGAATACGAGCTGATCGACACCGACGGCGGAAAGCGGTTGGAGCGGTGGAAGGACTACCTTCTCATTCGCCCTGACCCGCAGGTAATCTGGAAGGGCGCCGCCCACTCGAACTTGTGGAAGCGCGCCGACGGCTCCTATCTGCGCTCGGATAAGGGCGGCGGAAGCTGGAGCCGGGAGTCCAAGCTCCCGGAAGAATGGACGCTGCGCTACGAATCGCTGGATCTGACCTTCCGCATCCGCCCGATGGGCTTCAAGCATACCGGACTTTTCCCCGAGCAGGCGGTCAACTGGGAATGGTTTTCCGATCTGATCCGAAATGCGGGACGCCCGATCAAGGTGCTGAACCTCTTCGCCTACACCGGCGGTGCGACGATCGCCGCCGCCAAAGCGGGCGCGTCGGTCACCCATGTGGACGCCGCCAAAGGTATGGTCGCGCAGGCAAGGGAGAATGCCGCCCTGTCGGGGCTGTCGGACGCGCCTATCCGATGGATCGTGGACGACTGCCGCAAGTTCGTGGAGCGTGAAATACGCCGCGGAAACCGTTACGACGCTATCATCATGGATCCCCCGTCCTACGGAAGGGGGCCCACGGGCGAGGTTTGGAAGCTGGAAGAAGCGATCCACCCCTTTGTCGAGCTTTGCGTAGGTGTGCTGTCGGACGATCCGCTGTTCGTACTGCTCAACACCTACACCACGGGACTTTCCCCCTCCGCCATGGGCTATATGCTCTCCATGGCAATGCGGAAATTCGGCGGTACGGTAGAATCCGACGAGGTCGGACTGCCCGTCACCGAAACCGGACTAGCCCTCCCCTGCGGTGCCGCCGCACGGTGGGTGAAAGGGTAATTGGGGCGCTGCCCCAAACCCCGGTTAGGGAACTTTTTGAAAAAAGTTCCCTAACAACCTTCAAAAACTTAATTAGAATACGACCATATTACTACGTTGTCAGCGGGATAATTCGAAATTTACAGGAGAATACAATCAATGGATATTTCTTGTGATTCCTATATTTGCAAGGATAACGACGGAAATGTTTTGATTTCGATCGAAAACATGAATGAGATGCTGCTGTCCGAAAATCCGTTACTAACACATTGTCTTGCCGTTGTTAAAATCGGAGATGACTATCTTTTCGGATGGAACAAATGGCGCAATCGATATGAAGTTTTCGGCGGCTGTATCGAAAAAGGCGAGACAGCACGAGAATGTATCGTCAGAGAGTGTTTCGAAGAATTCGGTATTCAGGATGTGGATATGACTTATCTCGGAGCGATGAAATTCTTATTGCAGCCCGATTATTTCTCAAAAAATGAACGAATCGAATACGGCGGACTATACGGAATTGCGCTGCCTGACGGTTGTATTGCCGAACGATCCCTCCAAATCAACGACAAAGACGAGATCGCAAAACTGGCTCTATACAGCCAAATCAAAGATAGGGAGCCTATTGCACTTATCGATGAAAAATTATTGGATTATTTCATATAAATACCAATTTCCCGTAGAAACCACCGAAAGGAACCACCCATGTCCTACATCGAAATCCAAGACCTAAACTTCAACTATACCGACGACAACGATCAGCTTATCCCCGAGACCGGACTCGCCCTCCCCTGCGGTGCTGCTGCGCGGTGGTTGAAAGGGTAATTGTCCCGTTGTTGTTATCTGAATAAATCGGAATTTGATGAGAGAGACAGATATTCATGAATCAACTAAAATATAGAAATTTGACGGAAGATGACAAACGGCAGATTTGTGGCTGGAACTATACTGGAGAGTATAAAATATACAATCTTCCGTCTTATGATGTAATGAAAGCGCAGCAGCAAGGTTTTATGAATCCCAAGCACGAGAAAAACTACTTTGCCTTTCTGGATGGTGATGTGCTTGTGGGATTTGTAAACATTTTAGAGAAAGATACAGAAATTTTTATAGGTATTGGTGTCAATCCTGTGCTTTGCGGGAAACATTATGGCCGTAGGATGTTGGAAGAGGCATACCACATTTCAAAACGATTATATCCCCAAAAGCCGCTGTATCTTGAAGTGCGTACTTGGAACATGAGAGCTGTAACGTGTTATAAAAACGCAGGGTTTCATGTTGACGGAAAACAGTATGAATTGACAACTGGGATTGGAACAGGTACATTTTTTCGAATGGTAAGAGAATAACAGCAAATTCCAGTTTATCGCAGAACACTACCGTAACCCCCGAAAGTAAACATCCACGTCCTACATCGAAATAAAAGACCTCAACTTCAACTATACCGACGACAACGATCAGCCCATTCCCGTGCTGAAAGGGATCAACCTCTCCATCGAGAAAGGCTCCTTCGTGGCGATCCTCGGGCGCAACGGCTCGGGCAAATCTACCCTTGCCAAGCTCCTGAACCTGATCCTCGAACCCACGTCCGGGCAGATCACCGTGGGCGGACACCCATTTTCCCACGAGATGACCGACGAGGAGATCCTCGAAGTCCGCAAATCGGTGGGCATGGTCTTCCAGAACCCCGATAACCAGCTTGTCGCCACCGTGGTAGAGGAGGACGTCGCCTTCGGCCCCGAGAATCTGGGCGTCCCTACCGCCGAAATCCGGCAGCGGGTGGATGAAGCCCTCGAAACCGTCGGTATGACCGAATACGCCCGCCACGCCCCCCACAAACTGTCGGGCGGACAAAAACAGCGGATCGCCATCGCCGGGATCCTCGCCATGATGCCCGACTGCATCATCTTCGACGAATCCACCGCCATGCTGGACCCGCAGGGACGCGCCGAGGTCATGAAAACCATCGAAATGCTCAACCGTGAGCGCGGAATCACCGTCCTGACCATCACTCATAATATGGAAGAAGCCGTCCTCGCCGACCGGGTGCTGATCCTCGATCAGGGGCAGATCGTCATGGACGGATCCCCCAAGGAAGTCTTCTCCCGTGTGGACGAGCTGCAAGGGCTGGGACTTGCCGTCCCGCAGGTTACCGAACTGTTCGAACTGCTGAAGCAGGACGGAATCGCCCTGCCCGACGGCGTGCTGGACGAAGAGCGCGCCGTGGAAATTCTCGAAAAATACCTTAGAAAAGAGCCGACCCATGCAATCAGCCATTGAAGTACAAAACGTAAGCTACGTCTACGGCGAGAACACGACCTTCCGCAAGGTCGCCGTGGACGATGTGTCCTTCTCCATCGAGGAAGGAAGTGTCACCGGAATCATCGGACACACGGGATCGGCGAGGTGGTGTAGGTCAGCAGCATGGTGGTTCCCACCAGCAGCGCGATGATCCGAACGGCGATTACGACGGTGAACACCACGCCTTCGAGATAGATGTGGATGAAATGCCACTCAAACAGCACCTTTTCGCCGGTACGGAAGAAAATATTGAAAAATGAAGTAAAAATCAGAATAAACCGCAGCGGTTTCAGCGATTTCAGTATCGTCCGCATGGGAATTTTCCCGATGGGAACGAACAGAAAGGAGAGAGCCGCCAGCAGGAAAACCGCGATCAGATCCTTGGCAAGGAAGATGATCACGATATACAGCAGGGTCAGGATCAGCTTCATGCGGGGATCCAGCCTGTGCAAAATCGAGTTTCCGGGGAAGAATTGCCCGAGCGTTACGTCCTTGAGCATTGATCTATCATCCTTTCAGCAGAGGCAGCAGAACGTTTTTCGCATCTTCCACCGTGTAAATATTGTCGGGCAGCTTCCAGCCCTTCTTTCGCAGTCGGTTGATCAGCCGGGTAACCTGCGGAACGTCCAATCCCATGGAGTTCAGCAGATCGGCGTGGGAGAAGATCCGCTCCTTGCGGTCGCACAGCTCGCACTTTCCGTGATCCATGACGATCACGTTCTCGGCATATCTCGCCATATCCTCCATGGAGTGACTGACGATCACTACCGTCGCGCCGGTCTTCTCCCGGTAGGAGAGCAGTCCGCCGAAGATTTCCTCCCTGCCGATGGGATCCAGTCCCGACGCGGGCTCGTCCAGCACCAGTACTTTTGGGCGCATGGCGATGATCCCGGCGATGGCGACTCTGCGCTTCTGTCCGCCCGACAGGTCGAAGGGCGATTTCTCCATGAGATCGGGCGACAGCCCCACGAATGCGGCGGCTTCCTTCACCCGCTGTTCGATCTCCTTCTCGGACAGTCCCTGATTGCGGGGGCCGTAGGCGATGTCTCTGGCGATGGTCTGCTCGAAGAGCTGATATTCGGGGTACTGGAAGACCAGTCCTACCTGA
>CAYOON010000081.1:0-4629 GCA_964405595.1 uncultured Lachnospiraceae bacterium
ATTGAAAATAAGGATAGATAGCCTCCCCATAGTCTCCTTTTACACAGGCAAGGACAAAGTTTTCATGCGTTTTGGCATAATGCAAAAGAAGCTGTTCAACTTCTCCACGGGTGCGGGGAGAAGCATAGGTATAATGGGGATCTGTTTTTGGAAAATACAAATCCTCGATGTCAATAAAACTGAAATTCAATTGATCAGCCAATGCCTTTCCCAGAGTACTCTTTCCGGTGCCATTTAAACCGCAGATAATAATTCCTGTTCCCATAAATCTCTCCGCTAATAGACCCTTACTATTTCGCAATCATCAAACTTGACAACAAAATGTTTTTCACTTCTCGCGTCTGACAGGGTTATATCTAATCTGTATTTTTCGTTTTCCATTGAGAGATCTTCACACTTCCACCAAGAACCGATCAGATCATCGCTCCTCGATACGATTTTATAATTATACAGTTTTATTGCGCATACAGAGGTATCGTATAAAGCGTGGCTTGCGTCGATCGAAATAAGTGCATAATTTCTAAGCGGCTTCGCGCAGCGAAAATCATAATCTAAATCATAAAACTGAATATCAATGATTTGGGCATCATGAAGCCCTTTTTCCCAATACCATGTCGGTAAGGGATTCACTTCGATTTTCGAATTGTACTTTTTCATAATCCCTCCGGTGCGATAATCGTTGCAACTTACAGATTCGGATTCGACCGCGCCGCTCCCGAGAACCGGAACCGCTCCAGACATTGCTGTTTGCTCTGTCCCGCCTCATATGCTCCTTTGTAGTCGCCGTGATTTCGGCATAGAACCTCCATATCGGCATAGACCCGCAGCCGGAATGCCACAGAGGCGGACTCGTCGTCGAAGCGGTCGATCAGATTCCGGAGCAGCTCCACCGCCCGCTCGTAGTTCCCAGCGGATTCGGACAGCTTCGCGCTGATGTGGGTGCGGTAGAGCGGATTCTTCAGATTCACCGCGTCGTATAGCTGTGCGGCAGCCTCGTATCTGCTCTGTTCGATAATGCGAAGCAGATGATGATAGAGCGCCAGCTCATAGACTGCGATAAAGGATTCTCCGGCAAAATCGGCGATTTGTACGGGCGGCGCCTCGGTCGCAGCCGCGTCGATCACGGCAAGATAGACAGCCGACAGATGGGCGATCTCCTCGTGGGGATAGACCGTTCGATTGGCAAAAACCTCCGCCAGACTGAGCCACCGTCTGGCACCTTCGATCTGCCCTTTGTTGTAGGCGTCGATTCCCAGATGCAGATAACAGTCCGCCATAATCAAAGCCAGCTCATCGTCAAAATCGGTGAGATTTTTGCAGGCGTCCAGACATTTCTGCCAGAGCTTCTCCCGATAGAGTCGCCGGATGCCCTCAATCTCGGAAATCTTCCGATAAGCAAGCAGATTGTCCCCATCGTCCAGCAGATAGCCCGCCGGAACGCCCAGACGATCCGCCAGATAGCGGATCGTAGCGACCGACGGCCCCGCGCTGTCCGATTCGATCTGCGACAGCATATTGCGGGTCATGAAATCCCCGCAAAGGGCTGCCTGTGTCAGGTTTTTCTCCTTCCGAAGCATCCGAATTTTCTGCCCGAGTGTGACCATACCGCGTTTCTCCCTGTTTTTATCATGGTAAATTGATTTTACCATGGTTTTGTCATTTTTGCAAGAGGATTTTGAAAAAATTTCACCAGAAGACGAGAAATCTCGGAAAAAGATTGACAACCGCCGTTTTGTGTGCTAAAATAAAGCAATCTATACACAACTGGGAGGTTTCTATGAAAAGAGAGAAACGCACAGACATCGTTGCCCGTGCCGACGATGCCTTCGGAAGCTCAAACTACGCGGAGTTTTCGGTCGAAAAGAAGGTGGAAGGGAGCTACAAGCTGCATCGGATGCTGATGATCCTTGCCTATGTTGCAGTGATCGGCGTTTTGGTGGGCATCTTCTTCAAAATCAATGTCTTTATGGTGGCAATTGCTCCGATTTTCGGCTGGATGCTGATCTTCTTTACCTGGCCGCTCGTTTCCATCGAGTATAAGTACACGGTAGATGCTGCCGAGTTCAAGGCAGTCACGGTCTATGGCGGAAAACGCGAAAAGCCGATGTTTTCCTGCAAAGTCCGGGAGTTTTCCAGAATCGCGCCCGATAACGGGGATTACGAGGAGGAAAAGCAGGAATTCGGCGCGCAGAATACCGTATCGGTACTCCCCACGGCGGACTGCCCCGATCGCTACTTCGGTCTTTGCACGTCCGAGAACGGCGAAAAGACGATCGTCTACTTCCGCGCAACCGGGCAGGCTTTGAAGGCGTTCAAATACTATAACAGCGCAGCCACCGTTGTGACCGAAGTGTCCAGATAACGAGGTTACAATAATGAAACGAACAATCGCGATGTTTCTGGCAGTTCTGACGGCTTTGCAGCTGGCTTCCTGCGCAGCCGGGCAGGGAAGTGTAACCACGACCGGCGCGCAGACCAGCCAGACGAGCGGGGAACCGTCAGGCTCGTCGACGACATCCGAAAGCGATCCCGTAAAGGAGCAGATTACTTTGGAAACCCTGCAAAATCAGTACAAACTGGCTGTAGCGAAGGCGAAGCATCAAGCGACCGAGGTCTATCTGGTCAACGAGCCGTCCGGATTTTCGGAGAAGCTCACCCTTGCGACTTTGCAGGGACTTGTGGCGAATTTGTCCGATCAGCAAATTCTGATCCAGACGGGCAGTTTTACTACATACCGTTCCGCGCTGACTTCGGGATTTGGCGTGAAGACCTCCAATCGAGTGGATAAAAAGACGTGCAGTACCGCGACCCTTCTTGCGCACTACGCCGATCTGGTGGACGGATATATCCTCTGCGGATCCTCTTCGGACGATGAATCGGTTGCTGTAGCCATCTCCCTTGCGGGACTTCTAAACGCCGTTGTAATCCCCGAGGGAAGCGAGAAGCTGGCAGAGGATGCCGGACTTTCCATGGTTCTGGATGTTCGGGGTAAGAACGACGCGTGGCTGCGAAAGAGCGAGTATTTCGCGAAGCTGAACCGGGAGATCGCCGTGGAGCAGCCTACCTCGATGGTGCCGAAGCTGGCGGACTACGCGGTCATGTCCCACGCCTACTTCTCCTTCTATAACGGACATAATGCTTCGGAACATACCTCGAAGTATTCCTTCCTGAATCCCGGCGCAGTGGTGTTCGGCTATAACAATACCCTCGGCGAGTACGATACCGTCCAGAGCTTTTCCGGGATCAATCTCTGCATGATCCCCGCCGATCACGCCTACAATCTGTCCACGCTCAGCGGATTCTGTCTGGACAGCGTGAAGCAGAACCGTCCCGAGGAAAGTGACAGTCAGCCTGAAAAGGTACATACCGTCTGCCTGATCCTGTCGGACGGCGACAATATGCAATGGCTGACCAACGACTTTCTGACCTCCGAAAAGTGGTACGCCTCGAAGCTGCGCGGGGAGTTCCCCATGGGATGGGGCGTTCCGGCCACCGCAATTGATATGACCGCACCGATTCTGTCCTATCTGTATGGCAGTCAAAGCCAGAACGACGAATTCATCATGGAACTCAGCGGACTGGGCTACACCTTCCCGTCCAAGTGGCGATCCACCGAGCGCGAGAAGATGGCGGCGACGCTTTCGGAGTACATGGTGCGCAGCGATCTGAAATACGCCGAGATTCTGGACGATCACGGCTTCGATACCAGAACCCTGTCGGCCTTCACCAAGCAGGAGGGCATCGACGGTCTGTTCTATATCGACTACGGCAACTACGCCGAATACGGCGGCAAGATCCTGTGGTCCAACGGAAAACCGATCGTTTCCGCGAAATATCGTCTGTGGGGCGGACTGTCCGACGGCAGCATCTCCGCCATATCCCGGGAGATCAACAGAGCCTCCACCGATCCGAAGTCGGCGGACTCCTACTCCTTCATCATCGTTCACGCGTGGTCGGGTGATAACGGCAGCGGAACCGTGGTCGAGGGAGGGAACACCCTTGCGGGAATTCAGAAGCTGATTCAGTCGCTGGATTCCGATGTACAGGTGGTCACGCCCAGCGTGTTTATGGATCGGATTATCGAGAATCTGAAACACTGATTGAACAGAATATCCCTTCCTGTCATAGACTGGCAGGAAGGGATTCCTTTTTAATATTCAGTAAAGGGCGTGTTTTTTTGGAAAATAATTCGGGACAAAACAGTTTGAGCGGTTTAAACGGATTCGGCGTGGCGATCGGGATCGGACGGATCAACCTCCGCCCGCAGGCGACGGCGATCATCCGGGGATCGGCAGAGTATCCGAGTATTCGGGGAAGGGTCAGCTTCGCACCGGCGGGAAACGGTGTCGTAGTGATCACCGAGCTGTACGGACTCCCGACGGATGGAGATGTCTGCACCCAAAAGCGGATCTTCGCACTACACATCCACGAGGGCGTCCGCTGTGCGCCGTCCTCCGGGTCGGAACCGTTCTCCGATGCGGGAGGGCACTATAATCCGAACCGCTGTCCGCATCCCTATCACGCGGGCGATATGCCGCCGGTCTTCTCATCTGACGGATTTGCATGGAGCGCCGTCTATCTGTCGCGATTCACCATAGACGAGGTTATCGGCAAAACGGTGATCCTGCA
>CAYOON010000081.1:4639-7689 GCA_964405595.1 uncultured Lachnospiraceae bacterium
AAACGCGGGAATGCGGATCGCCTGCGGGGTGATCCGGAGGGTGTAAAGTGGCTGTAGAAAGCCCTCATATCCGTGAAAATCGACTGCAAAGGAAAATCGCTGCCCCAAAATTAGGAGCAGCGATTTTCCTTTGAAAAGAAAACAAAATGAAGAACAACAATTACGACAACTTTTACTTATGTCAATTATATGATGACACTTTCCAGGTAGAACTTACACGCCATTGGGGATTGCTGGAGCTTATCCAACTGTATCCGAAAGGAGCACTGGTGAATAAAGCAGTGTTATTTGAATTGTATCTTACTGTGATGCGATAGTAGCAATCGGGATCCAAGGTAATTTTCTTGGTCTGACCACCAGCCCAGTATACAGAAGTTGTTTTGTTTTTAGTTACATTGTAAACAGTGATATTATAACAACCGTAATACCCTGTCTTGGTCTTTGTTTTATTTCCCATCAACTGTTTATATGTAAGAGTTTGTTTTTCTTGCTTAAGGGTTACTGAACTAGCACCAGGATACCAGTAATTTGCTTTTGTCGTGACACTTACCGTAGATGCTGAACTTCCACCGGATGTTGCAGCAAATACGTTCACGGTTGAAAAACTAAACAATGAAAAAACGCAAAGGAAAACTGCTACTATTTTGAATACAACTGATTTTTTAGTCATAATAATGTTCATTCCTTTCTGATGTGGTACAAGGCACAAAATGCCTTGTACCGTTACACAGCATTAAAAATAAATGTAAAATTTCGCTAGAAAAATAGGTTTACTATTGAGTATGTGGTGGTGAATGAGAGTAGCGTATGTCGAACTGAATAATTATGTGTACCAATGGCTCGTTCATGCACAAATATGCGGTGCATGTAGAATGGCTTTTTTTCTTCATAATGAATCCTTTCAAAGATTTATAATTTGAAAATGACATTCACTAAATGTCATTTTCGTCAACATTATAGCACATGATAATAAAAATGTCAAGTACTGAATGTCATTTTTTTAAAAAAATGAATCAGAAGGGAACTGAAGAAAATGTTCATTAACAAAACCAAGGGCGGAGAAAATAATGTATGCGGGCGAAAAGTGGCGTTGTTGAGGACTGCCGCCGGACTTTCCCAGCAAAAACTGGCAGCCAAACTCCAACTAAAGGGGCTCGACGTGGACAAAAACGCTGTTCAGCGCATTGAGGTGGGGAAGCGTTTTGTCACCGACATCGAGCTTGTATATCTTGCAGATGTGCTGGGAGCGACATATGATGATCTGCTGGGTCACGCGGAGATCAACACGACTCCTGTAGATAAGAAAAAATCTATCCAACTTTAGTATCGGATAGATGAGATCATCAGCAAAACGGTGATTCGGAGGGTATAATTTGCACCCCTTATTGCAGGCAGTGGGATACTGACCCATACCATAACAAACGAAAGACTTACACGCCTCGGATATTATGACATATCCGAGGCGTGCAAGTCTCTGCGCAGTTAATGATAACGGTATGCACGGTGGTGTGAGAGGTCGACCGGTCAACTAATGGTCGGCAGGTTGTGCGTCAGCGGGACAAAATCTGCCGCAACTGTTCGGCCACATAGTCGGCAAGAGCGTGATAACCCGCCTCACTAAAATGCAGGCCATCGTTGGGCTGGTATATATTCTCCATATCTTCCGTGATAGGCCCTGAATCCTGGGTATCAATGAGCGGATATCCGTTTGCCTTGGCAAAGGCACGCACGGTTTCGGCTGCTTCTTTCAAGCCACGGAGGGTAACATCGCTGACCTGGGGCTTGATCGCGCTGGCATGAGGCGGTGTGACCAGTACAATCATAGCGCCTTCCTTCCGATCCTTTTCCAGAAGCGCCACAAGCTCCCGGTAGGCATCATACTGTCCCGGACTGCTTTTCAGACCGGCGTTTGTGCCCAGCATGACAAGGATCACGTCGGAGGTGCTGATATCCATGCCACCCTGCCTGTATTTATCCCGGGTACCGACGCTGGTAATGCCGCATTGTCCCATGTTATGTACCGGACAGCCCAAGGTCTTGGAGAGAAAATACGGATAGTTACGGAAAATAATGTTGGCGACCCCGGGGGTTTTACCTATATCCCCTTCGGTCAGGCTGTCGCCGATGCAGGTAATCTCCAGTCCTGCAAAAGGTTGGGCATTCCAATAGGCCTCATAGCATTCCTTGCTTTCAAAGCCCACCACATAGGGTAGGATAAATGCCTCATTACTTCCGGAGCCGATGAAGGTAGTAAAGCGGGCGTACTCCGCCTGCTCGGGACGGATCACATTCCCGATGGCATGCGCATTGCAGGTGGCCTTGGTGGAAACCCCTTCAAGATAGTTATAATCTTTGTCGTAAAAGGATACCGACATCAGATAGGGATGGGCAGCCAGTTCATAATACAGACCGTAATAGCCCGACACGGAGATGTAATCGGTGGTTACCCAACGATCCCACGCCGTAATGACTCCCTCGGATGCGGTCGGATCCTGATCGGAAGACACGGTTTCATATTTGGTAAATTTCAAGGGAAGCGCAATCATAACATCCTCCTGGGGAGTATCGATCATACCGATCATTCGGCATCTGACCCGCCGGTCAGAGTTGCGATTAGGGCACCGGCATAGAACCTTGCCAAAAAGTCGTTGGGATGGTTGATGTTGTTGCCGGTCAGGTCGTAATAGCTTTTCTTGGTGAGAAGCTCTTTGTGCAGCGTGGTCATCCGAACAACAGGCACCTGAGGATAGGCACTGACAAGGGATGTGAGATATTCATCCTCAAACCCCGACTGATTGCCCCAGAAACCGGCGGCTTCCTCGTTGGGCAACATGGTTGACACCACTACGATCTCAACCTCGGGCAGAGCTTTTTTGATCTGGCGGATCAGCGTCTTCATGCTGTTCACATGCTGTTTGGGAGTAAGCGATCCCTCGTTCATGCCAAAGGCAAGCACCACCAGATCCGGATTGTGGGCAACCACATTTTCCTTATAGGTACTGAGTGCCCATGCACAATCCTTTCCCGAAAGGGCGGTATTGACGCAGGTC
>CAYOON010000082.1:0-7639 GCA_964405595.1 uncultured Lachnospiraceae bacterium
GGTTGACTCCTTCGGGAACGTCGAATACAGATGTGCCATAGTCGGCGGCGAAGTCGAATCCCTCCGACTGGAAAATCGTCGCCCAGAGATCGTCATGGGAGACCTGCGCCGATGAAATCTTTAAGGGATCGCTGCCGACTCCGGCGGATTTTACGAAAAGCGCGGTCATACGGGGCTCCCGTACCTCTCTCGTATCGCTGATGGGAGAGGAGTGGTCGCCGGTGATGATGATCGTGGCGTCGTCGTAAACGCCCAGGCGTTTCATCTCCTGAATATAGCGGTCGATGAGCTGGAAGCTAACGCGAACCGAGACGGCGAAATTGCGGGCTTCCTGCTTCGAGGGCGATTCCCAGTTTTCGTTATAGCTCACGTCGTGACAGCCGGTGAGATGAATAAAGCTGTAGCTTTTGCCTTCCTTTACCGTGAAATCCTCCGCCGTGAGATTCTGATAGACGTCCTTCATATCCAGCGAATAGGCGTATTCCGACTGGGATTCCATGGCGATTTTGTTGTTCGCATTTGAGCTGATATTGCCGATCAGACCCTTCATCGCGAAGGGCAGACAACGGTAGAGCGCCATCTGCATCATATTGCCCGCGATGGCAAGCTGATTTTTCGTCGAAATCGGGGCGGGCTTCAGAACCGGTACCACGTTGTCCACATATTCGGGAATATAGAATTCGTCGCTGTATGCGTAATAGGATTGGGTATAGACGTTGACCGAATATCCGGCATCGCTTAACTTTTTCAGCGGCGTTTCGCCGGTAAATGCCGAATTCAGATAGTCTTCACGATCCGTCTCACAGGAATAAGACGTATTTGTCAGCATCCATGTGACAGCGGGATAGGTGTGACCGTAAAGCGCGATGTGATCCTGGAACCAGGTGAATCCGGACAGCTCGTCATAGACCTCCGGTGTTTCCTTAAAGGCTCTTTCGGCGTAGTCCTCGTCGAAGCGATCGACCAGGAAGACGACCACATTGCGGGAGTCGGAAAGGGCGGTCAGGTTCTGGCGGGTCATCACCTTCGGAACGTATTCCGAGGTGGACTGCTTCATCCGATCGTATTTGGGAACGGCGATCTGATCGGTGGTGAGGGCGACAAAGACGGTATTCATGATCTGGGTTCCGAGAACGACCACCGAAAGCAGGATGCAGACGATCCCGACGATGTCCCGCTTTTTGAGGAAGGCGGAGGCAATCGCCAGCCCCTCCACGAGGATCCAGACAAGGGTATTGATCACGATCGCAAGCACGGAGACCTTTTCTTCGCCCATGTTGTCGCCCGGCAGCGAGTTCAGCCCCAGATTGAGGTAGGTTCCCTGCAAAAAGAAGAGGAACGCGGTTGCGACGACGATGGGATAGGCGAAGCGGTAGACCTTGTCCGGAAGAAGGTAGAGGATCGCCGCAATCGCCAGCGCGATACCGAAACCGATCAGGAGACAAAAGGGAAGAAAATCCGAAAGAGAGAAAAGAAACTCGCTCAGATTGCTGCCGAAAATTTCGAACGGCGCCTCCAGACAAATAATCAGGGGAACAGCAAGGGAGGCAAGTATGATGGGAAAAATCCGCTTTTTACGCGCTGTAAAAAATTTAGACAAAACAAACCCTCCGTAAAAGATGATTCCAAAAGATGCCAGCAGGCATCCGGAATATATTTATTCTATGTTCGCCTATACGCCCATCGGATTGACGCGGTGCATACAGGCAAATTTTGACAACCATATTATTATATCATCCCCCTGCGTATTTGTCAATACTTTTTTTCGGATCTGCCTCTAAATCCCCGATTTTCGCAAAATAACTTGACAATCCATGCAAAGTATGGTAGAATAATATTATCTTTATTTATACGACAGATTCGAACGGATTCCGTCAGGGAATCGATGAAAGGGTGGGTTATATCCATGAGAAAAACGAAGATAATCTGTACGCTGGGTCCCGCCAGCGACAGTGAGGAGACCATTGAGGCATTGGTACGGGCGGGTATGAACGTGGCGCGCCTGAACTTCTCCCACGGGCTTCACTCGGAGCACGCCGACAAGATCCGGAAGATCAAAAACGTCCGTGAACGCATGGGCGTTCCGCTGCCCATCATGCTGGATACCAAGGGTCCTGAATTCCGCATCGGAACCTTCAAGGAAGGGAGTATCACCCTGTCCGAGGGCGATTCCTTCACCTTTACGCCCGACAAGCTGGTAGGCGATCAGACGATCGTTTCGGTTTCCTACGAAAATATTGACAAGGAAATGAATCCCGGAGACATCATCCTACTTAATAACGGATTAATGGTGTTCCGTGTGACATCGGTAGAGGATCGCGCCGTACATACGGTGGTAGAAGCTGGCGGCGTGCTGTCCGACCGGAAGTCGATGTTCTTCCCCGACAAGGAGCTGAAGCTGACCTATCTGTCCGAGCAGGACAAGGCGGATATTCTCTTCGGTATCGAACACGGGGTGGATTTCATCGCCTGCTCCTTTGTTTCCAAGGCACAGGATCTGATCGACGTTCGCCGCTTCCTTGAAGAGCACGGGAATCCCGACATTGACCTGATCGCCAAGATCGAGAACCGCGCGGGGGTCAACAATCTGCCTGAGATTGTCAAATACTGCAACGGAATTCTGATCGGCAGAGGCGATATGGGCGTCGAGATCCCGTTCGAGGAGCTGCCTGCCATTCAGAAGTCGATCATCCGAACCTGTCGGATCTACGGCAAGCGGGTGATTACCGCCACCGAGATGCTGGAGTCTATGATTCACAATCCCCGGCCTACCCGTGCGGAGATTTCCGACGTTGCCAACGCGGTTTACGACGGATCGTCTGCGATTATGCTGTCAGGTGAGACCGCGGCGGGCAAATATCCGGTGGAGGCCGTGAAGGCTATGAGCAGGATCGCGCTGGAGGCCGAACAGCATCAAGCGCTTTGCGATTCGATACCGGATGATGAGTTCCTGATTACCACGCCGGCGGAGTCGCTGTCCCATGCGGCGTGCGATCTTGCGAAGGGAACCCACGCGAAGGCGATCGTGGTCTGCACCCTGCGGGGGCGAACCGCGCGGATGGTGTCCAGATTCCGCCCGCGGATTGATATTATCGCCATGACCGCCGACGAGCGCGCCTATCGGAAACTGGCGCTGTCCTGGGGTGTGATCCCGATGATGAGCGATGTTTTCGGTTCTACCGATGTTTTGCTTTACTTTGCCAAGACGGCGGCGAAGCAGTGTTTGCAGCTTGAGAAGGGCGATACCATTGTTATCACCGGCGGCGCGGCTAACGATCTGACGGGGACGACGCTGATTAAGATCGAAACGATCTAACGGAAACGCACGTTTAAAAGTTTTCGTCCACCTTTTTCAAAAGGTGGCGCGGTCAAGGGCGCGTAGCCCTTGTCGCAAATTCGACGCAAGCGTCGAATTGCGCACGCGGCGAAACTCTCTTCGGCGCTTTTCTTTTTGCCAAGCTTTTTCTTTTGCGCCTACATGGTCAAAAGAAAAAGCGGACTAACAAGTTTGCATTTTCTTTATGGTTGTCGTTAGACGACAGGCATTGATCATCCCCGACAGCATCGGTTATAGCAAATATCTGAAAGGAAGCAATACCATGAACGAGAATTTCACGAAAGGCAAGCTGCGGAAGATCCCCTATGCCCTCCTTCCTGCGGGATCGGTTCGGGCGCAGGGTTGGCTGTTTAATCAATTGAAACTGCAGCGAAACGGCGTGCTGAACGATATGGAACGCTATCCCCATTACGGGGAGAACAGCGAATGGAGAGGCGGCAAAGGCGAGAACTGGGAGAACGGTCCCTACTATCTCCGGGGACTGGTCGCTCTGGCATACGTTCTGGACGATGCCGAACTCAAGGAGCGGGCACAGACATGGATCGAGGCGATCCTTGCCTCCTCCCGAGAGGACGGTATGTTCGGTCCGCGCTCCAACGAGGATTGGTGGTCGAGAATGCCGGCTCTGATGGCTCTGCGCGACTATTACGAGGCAACCGAGCGCGCCGGATCGCCCGATGCACGCGTCCTTCCCTTCATGGAGAACTACTTCCGGGGGCAGCTCAAAAACCTGCCGGAACATCCGCTGTACTCTTGGGCACAGGCGAGGGGCGGCGATAATCTGGACAGCGTGATCTGGCTGTACAACCGCCTGTATAAGGAGGAAGATCCCGACGCTGCCGACTGGCTGTTGGACCTTGCGGGCATCCTGCGCTCCCAGACTACCGATTGGACGGAGCTTATGCAGGAGACTACCGTCCGTACCCATGTGGTGAATACCAGCCAGGCGATGAAAACGCCGCCGCTCTGGTATTTGCTCTCGAACGACGAGCGGGATCGGGACGCGCTGGAAGCGGGCTATCGAAACATCTCGCTGGATCACGGAAGAATCGACGGTCTGCCCAATTCCGACGAGGCTGCCAGAGACAATCAGTCGATCCGGGGAAGCGAACTCTGCGGCATCGTCGAGGGGTTGTTCTCCACTGAAATTGCTTTTACGATTCTCGGAAAATCTTATCTTTGCGACCAACTGGAGCGGCTTGCCTATAACGCACTTCCGGCGGCATATGCCCCCGATTACAGCGGACATGTTTACTACATATTGCAGAATCAGGTGCTGGCGACCACCGGCTATCACGAGTTCGATTGTGATCACGGGGACAGCTCTGCCTTCGGCGCGCCCTGTGGATTCGACTGTTGCTTCGCCAATAACCACATGGGATGGGCGAAGTTCGTCAAGTCTATGTGGATGTCAGCCGCGGACGGCGGGCTTGCCGTCACGGCATACGGCCCCTCCGTCGTGGAGGCAGAGATTGTAAACGGGAAGATTGCCCGTTTCACCGAAATCACCGAGTACCCCTTCCGGGAGAGTGTCAAACTGGACTATCACGGCGATAACGCAAATTTCACGCTCCACCTGCCGATTCCCGGCTGGTGTAAAGCCCCCGAAATCTCGGTGAACGGCGAGATCCTTGCGCCCGAAAGCGAGGACGGCTTCTTCCTTTTAAAGAGAGATTGGATCGACGGGGATAGCGTGGAAATCACCTTCCCCATGGAGATTACCTTCTCCGAGTGGTATAACCGCTCGGTTGCGCTGACCCGCGGCCCGCTGATCTACTGCCTGAAAATCGCGGAGGATTGGCGGCAGTATGACTCCAACGACACAAGAGAGCTGAAAGGGCAGATCTTCGGCTGCGTAAAGAAGCAGGAGGTCTATCCCGCCTCCCGCTGGAACTACGCCCTCCTGCCCGATGCCGATCGGGTACGGATCGAGTATCACCCGATCGCCGAGCAGCCGTTCACGGCCGAGAACGCGCCGATTTCGCTGTACGCCATGGGGCAGACCGTTCCCGAATGGAAGCTGGACGGCAATCACGCCGGGGCGCAGCCCTTCGGCGGGGTACTGCCCGATGAAACCGCCCAGCGGGAGATTGAGCTGATCCCCTACGGGGCGGCAAGGCTGAAAATCACCCATTTCCCGAGAATCACCGACGATCCTGTGACCATCCGCAGGGATGATCCCATGATCGGTGAAAAGGACGGGCAGACGGTCAGCGAGTTCAGGAACGTCACCCTGCCTGTCGCCGACGATTATACATTGAAGATCTTTCCCGAGTCGGGGGAGGATTATCGGCTGTTTGTTAACGGCAGGGAAGCGCAGATTCGGGACAATCGGGTGGAAAATCTGAAAAAATGTTCCGATTTCGTGAAATTCGGCAGCTATAACCGCATCACCTTCATCGGAGACCCCGTCGCCGCCATCGAAATTGAGCCGCAGAACCCCGTTACGGCGGTCTGTGCCGAGAAGATCGAGACCCGCGCACATGGAATTACCGTATATACCAACGTGTCACGGTCGGATTACGGCTATGAGCTGGATTTCGGGGAGGATCCCCGTTCGCTGAACCGCCATTTCCGCAGATTTGGCGGTAGAAAGGCGAGAATCGGCGGACTTACCCCCGATAAGGACTACTATTTCCGTCTTTCCTCTTATATCGGCGGCAAGCGTGTGGGCAGCGAGGTCTACCACGTCAGAACCGCGAAGGAAGAAGCCGCCCAATTGACGATCCCCTGCTACGAAGGCGGATTTGAGGAGGCAAACTGGGCGGAGTACGGCGAGGCTGTCTCCGAGCGATACGACGGACTGCTGGTGGTTGCCACCAGCCACGATTACAAGGCGCTGCTGAAGGGCGGCGAGGGCTGGAAGGACTATGAAGCCAGCGCCCATATCTGTCTGCGCAAGCTGACCGGCGATGCCGGATTGCTCTTTCACGTCACCGAGCCGTCGGCGGGTGCCAACGCCTACCGGGGCTACTACTTCGGCATCACACCGCAGGGCGCGGTGCTGGGATCGGCTGACGGGAACTGGCACGAACTCTCGGCGGCACGCTTCAAAGTAAAGCCCGATCATGCCTATCGGCTGACCGTGCGAATCAGCGGCGGCCGGATGGTCTGCCTCTTGGATGGCGAGCCCATCTTCCGGATTGCGAACACCGAGCATACCGCCGGATCGGCGGGACTGCGCACCTACGGCGCACCCCTTGCCGCCGAATGGGTGAAGGTGCGTCCGCTGGCGGAAGATGAGATCGCCGAGCTTCAGGAGATACCCGCTCCCGATCCCGTAGCGTTAAATATCATGGCGACGACAGCCTTCGAATTGGTGCAGGTTACATTCCCAAAGATTCCCGGCGCCGAGTACTATCGGATCGACTACGGCAGTTCCTCGGGCTTCTATCAGAATACCGTCACCGACATCCGATTCAATCCCTACAAGGGATCGGAGCCCTTCCTTGCCGATAAGACAGCGTTCACCTTCACGGGAACCACCTGCTATCTGCAAATGAGCGCATGGCAGGGCGACCGCCGGATCGCCTGTTCCGAGGAGATCGCGGTAAACTGCGGGAAGGATCGGACGGATCCGTAAACAGGAAATCCAATAAAATACAGAGCCGATCGCGCTGTCTGCGATCGGCTCTGTTTTCAGTTTTCCGTAATCTCTGCTCCGCCCATCTCAAACCGCAGGAGCCGAGAATCGGCGCAGATTCGCTTCCAAAGTGCCGCGCCGTCGGCGGACAGGCGAAACTCCAGCAATTCTTCGGTCAGCGGGACAGCCAGCCAGATGCCGACTGCCCGACCGTCCGGGTGGTTCACCACCACATCCCAATCCGACTCGTCCGGGAAGGGATAGAGAGTCAACGCCGCATAGGGAGCGGGGCAGGGCAGCAGATGCCCGTACCCCAGCCATTCACCCGCACGGATTTGATCGGCAAGCGACAGAATCGCCCGCACTGCCGGATGTTCGGGCGTGACCACCGTATCCGGAGGCAGCAGAACAGCAAATTCGGCATACAGCAGTGCCTCGTCCCACCGCTCAGACGGGGGACGCATCCCGTACCGCCCGATCCCGTCGGATAGCAGATACAATCCCTTGTCTGCCCGGATCGTGTGAAAGCGGATTTCCCCCATTACAAAGGCGGGATCGGGTGTACCGGACAGCAGGCGTTTCTCAATTTCCGCGCGAATCATGCCAGCGGTAGGGGATGATCGACCCCCACGTCGGGCGGATCGCAGGCCAGCACCGTCTGCCCGTCGCGATCCTCAAAGCGAATGAGGGTCAGCGACAGCCGGCGGGGATGAATCTGC
>CAYOON010000083.1:0-3560 GCA_964405595.1 uncultured Lachnospiraceae bacterium
GCTCTCCTGTAGACCCAAGATCCTGATCTGCGACGAGCCGACCACCGCGCTGGACGTTACTATTCAGGCACAGATCCTGAAACTGATCAAGGATTTGCAGAAGGAATTCGGCTATACCATCGTCTTCATCACCCACGACCTCGGCGTCGTTGCCAATATCGCCGACAGAGTCGCGGTGCTGTACGCCGGACAGATCGTGGAGCTGGGTACCGTAGAGGATGTCTTCTACGATTCCCGCCATCCCTATACCTGGGCGCTTCTGTCCTCGCTGCCCCAGCTTGCCCAGAGGAATACCAAGCTGTATTCGATTTCGGGTACGCCCCCGTCCCTCTATAACAAGATCATCGGGGATCCGTTCGCACCCAGAAATCCCTACTGCCTGAAGATTGACACGCTGAAAGAGCCTCCGATGTTCCGGGTCAGCGATACCCACTACGCAAAGACGTGGCTGCTGGATCCCAGATCGCCGAAGGTTGAAAAGCCCGAAATCATCCAAGGCATTCATGAAAAGCTTGTGAACGCTTTCAATATTTGAGGAGGGCATGGCTGTGAAAATGAAAAACAAAGATAAAAAGAAATTTAAACAGTCGGCAACGGCCGCGCATCTGCCCGAACACGGACCTGTCGATGCACAGGGCAGAGAGGTTCTGCTCTCTCTGAAGAACGTGGACATCACCTTCGGCAAGGGCGACAACGCCGTCAGAGCCGTCAAGGACGCATCCTTCGACATCTACAAGGGAGAAACCTTCTCGCTGGTCGGCGAGTCGGGATCGGGCAAGACCACCATCGGCAGAGCCGTGATCCGGGTTAATCCCTGCGCGAACGGCGAGATTCTCTACAAAGGCGTTCGGATTACGGGCAAGATCCCGCGTTCGCTGGACAGAGAGGTGATCCGGAACATCCAGATGGTATTCCAGGATCCCGCCGCGTCGCTGAACGAGCGCGCTACGGTGGATTACATCGTATCCGAGGGTCTGTACAACTTCCACCTCTTCAAGAACGAAGAGGATCGGGTTCAGAAGGTTGAAAAAATGATCGAAGAGGTCGGACTTCTGCCCGAGCATCTGACCCGTTATCCCCACGAGTTCTCCGGCGGTCAGCGTCAGAGAATCGGTCTGGCGAGAGCGATGGTTATGGAGCCTGAGCTGGTTGTCGCCGACGAGCCGATCTCCGCACTGGACGTGTCTATCCGCGCGCAGGTGCTGAATCTGCTGAACAAGTTCCAGAAGGAGCTTGGACTTACCTATCTGTTCATCGCCCACGACCTGTCGATCGTCCGGTTCATTTCCGACCGGATCGGCGTTATCTACAAGGGTAACATCGTGGAGGTTGCCGAGGCGGAGGAGCTGTTCAACTTCCCGCTGCATCCCTACACCCGTTCGCTGATCTCGGCGATTCCGATTCCCGATCCGCTCTTGGAGAAGAACAAGGTACTGTTTACCTACGATCCGTCGATCCACGATTACAGCGAGGATCAGCCAGAGCTGGTGGATGTGGGACACAATCACTTTGTCTACGGTAACAAGAAGGAGATCGAGGAGTACAAGGCAATCCGCGAGAAGGGTGAGCCGCTGAAGTCGATCACCATTCTGACGCCCGAGGAGAAGGCGGCGCTCGATGCCAAAGAAAAGCCCGAAACGGAAGCCGTTGACGACTCCGAGATTTTGCAGATTCCCCTGCACGATACCGGAAACGTATGGTACACGGTGGGATCCTTCTTCCTGCCGCCGATCGGCTTGATTGCCGGATTCATCTTCAAGAAATTCCGGCATATCCGCAACTTCAAGGCCTGCATCAAGGGCGCGCTGCTCGGACTTGCTACCGTCGGCTGCATTGCTGCGGTATACGCGATCCTGCTGCTGACTGCATTGCTGTAAACCAATCTTTTGCGCGCGGGACGGACTATCTGTCCCGCGCGTTTCGCAGGTTTGCGGTTGTCGTTCAGAAAAGTTTTCGTCCACCTTTTTCAAAAGGTGGCGCGGTCAAAATAAACATTGCCTATGGCAATGTTTATTGCGGAGCCCTCGTCGCCCTCCGCAGAGGGCGAAATTCTCTTTCGGCGTTTTCTTTTTGCCAAGCTTTTTCGAATCATGCGAAGCATGATTTGCGCCTCTCTTCGGCCAAAAGAAAAAGCGGACTAACGAGTTTGCGCATATAATGGGTCTGTCGTGAAATAATGACAGACCTGTCTGAACCCACAAAGGTATTGATCAGACACGAGTTTGTGAAAAGGCATGGTCAGAATTATGAAACTATTTTCCCGGGACAAGCGTCCGAAGGTAAAACCGATTGTGAATATCGAGCTGGATCGTAAGCATCTGCCCCTGCGTGTCGTGCTGTTCGTGGGATTTTTGGTGCTCGGTATCGGACTTATCGTCTACTCCCTGACATCATGGCTGTCAGAAGACGTGAGCGGATGGCATGTTGTGGAGGCACAGGCATCGGCCACTCCCGATTGCAGCGACGAATTCGAACTGCTGTACGAGTTCGGACAGAGCGATATTTCCGGCAAAAACGAATACAATGCGCTTTCTGCGCTCTACGGGCAGGCGACCGCCAAGGCCTATCAGCTCTTCCACGAGAGCCGGGAGTTTTCCGGGGTACGCAATATCGCCTATCTGAACGCCCATCCGGGCGAGTCGGTGGAGGTGGATGCCGTTCTCTACGACGCGCTGTCGCTGATGATTCAGTCGGGCGGACGACAGCTCTATCTGGCACCGGTCTATGAGTATTACGAGCAACTTTTCCGGTGTAAAGAGGATTTTGAGACTTTTGACTATGATCCGGCGCAGAACGATGAACTTGCCGCGCTGTTCACCGAAATCCTTGCTTTTGCGAACGATCCGGACGCGATTTCGCTGCAGCTGCAGGGGGAGGGAAAGGTCTGCCTGCATATCTCGGACGCCTATCGGGATTTTGCCGAAGCGAATGACGTTTACACCTTTATCGGCTTCCATTGGACGAAAAACGCGTTCATCGCCGACTATCTGGCATCCACGCTGATCGAGAACGGCTACACCCACGGATCGATCTCCAGTATCGACGGCTTCAGCCGGAATCTGGACGATCGGGGGATGATTTACGCCCTGAATCTGTTCGATCGGGTGGGAAATACCATCTGCACCGCGGGGACGCTGGCCTATTCGGGGCAGACGAGCCTTGTCACGCTGCGATCCTTCCCGGTGAACGCGTCGGATAATGGTCGCTACTATGTGATGTCGGGCGGCGAGACGCGGTTCCCCTATCTGGATCCGGCGGACGGACTTTGCCGGGCGGCGCAGAGCAATCTGGTTTGCTACTCGCAGAGCGCGGGCTGTGCGGAGATTCTGCTTCGCATGATCCCGGTCTATATCACCGACAGCTTTGATCCCGTGCCGCTTGCCGAAGCAGAGGGGATCGAGGCGGTCTACTGCAGGGATAAGGTGATCCGGTATACGGCGGAGTCGGCGGATATTGTCTGTGATGAGGATAATGGTTATACGACAGAGCGTCTGCCATGAACATGAAAAAAGCCCTGAACTTGGGATTTTCCAAGTTCAGGGCTATCTGTTTTTGCGGGG
>CAYOON010000083.1:3660-7611 GCA_964405595.1 uncultured Lachnospiraceae bacterium
AAAAAAGCCCTGAACTTGGGATTTTCCAAGTTCAGGGCTATCTGTTTTTGCGGGGTATAGGCTTACTTCGCCATATAGCGCTCCCAGACGTCGCCGAAGCCGAAGGCGTAGTAGTACTCGGCTTTACCGATGTAAGGCGGACGGTTCCAGTCATCTCCGGTGGAACCCGGGACGCTGTCCATGTCCAACTCCCACGTCAGGGGAAAAAAGTAATAGTTGTGTATTTCGTCATCAGGATGCGCATAAAATCCTATATCGACCATGACAGCAACATACTTACCGCCGGTGGTTGTAATGGGTATACTGTAGTCGTTGTAGATTTGAATCGCCTGATAGCCTTCTGACCAACCGTAGCCGTGCATAAAGTTCCCTGCCAGAATCGCGGACACTTCTTCGCCCGCTTTCGGAAACGTAGCAACGACAGGAGGTTCATGTACCGGTTCGACTTTAAATACATAATCAATTGCAACGCGGAACATCTGAGTTTGCGTATCAATCTCTAATGGTGTAATCAATGCTACAATATGAGGATAGTCAGTCATTTTTCCTACCAGATTATTCACCGACAGATCATAATCGGTTAGGTTCATTTCGGAAAAAGGTCCTGGAAAAATAGGATCATTGATTTTTTGAAAACTTGTAATTGGATTAACCGATACTACGTCATCGTGTGTTACGGTAATTTCGGGACGCTCATATAGCACGGGGTATGAGATTGGAGCGGTGGTAATGTCAGGAAGCGTCGTATCGGTCGGGGCAGTGGTGGGTATATCCGTAGTAGGAGCGGATAAAACGAGGGAAGTGGTTGTCGGATCGGTGGTCTTCTCCAGAATAACGGTTGTTCCGGAATCACAGGCGACCAGCATCGCCGCTGTCAACAGCAGGACGGGGAGGGTAAGTTTTTTCATGATGAGCCTTCCTTTCGTTACCTTTTTCTTTATTATAGCATGAACTGCCGCATTTGTCAATATATTACACATATTTCCCTGCAAAAGCGCCATTTACTGCCCTAAAGGATAGCAAATGGCGTGTACTCGGGGGGCGTTTGTGTGGAGCATCGTTGTGAATTCGAACAAAAAAGCCCTAAACTTGGGATTTTCCAAGTTCAGGGCTATCTGTTTTTGCGGGGTAAAGGCTTACTTCGCCGTGTAGTGTTCCCAGACGTCGCCGAAGCCGAAGGCGTAGTAGTTCTCGGCGTACCCGATGAAGGGCGGACGGTTCCAGTCGTCCCCGGTGGAACCCGGGACGCTGTCCATGTCCAGCTCCCACGTCAGGGGGATGGCGTGTAGATAATATTCTTCCCTGCAATACTCTGTTCCATCGATATTCCATATTACAAGATCCAGAATCATAACATATTTTCCGCCGGTTGTAGAGATCGGAATTTCATTGAAATAAGAAATCAGGCTTAATTCAGAATTGTCCTGCGACACACAAGAAGAGCACCATGTATATAGTGTACTATCATGAAGTTTTTCACTATAGTATTCCTTTGAAATTACATCGTAGGGAATATGCTCTTCATATACATGATCAATTGCGATGTGAATTGAATGACCATTTATTTCTAACGGTGTTACCAGCGCAATGAGATAGATTTCGTTATCCAATTTTTCAAGTAATTCATCGAAAGACAGACCACCATATATGCTTCCAAACGATTCAGTTTCTATTATTATCTTTTCTATGGTTGGAATAGGTACAACATTTTCATGTATCCCACTAATATCAGGCTTTTCGTACAGAGTAGGGTAGGTAATAGACGCAGTTGTGATAATAGGCGTGGTTGTTTCTGCTGTGATACTCTCGGACGCATCTGTAGTCGGCGTAACTATACTGGGTGAATCGGTTGTCGGATCGGTGGTCTTCCCCGGAACGACAGTCGTGCCGCTGTCGCAGGCGACCAGCATTGCCGCTGTCAGCAGAAGGGCGGGGATGGTGAGTTTTTTCATGTTTACCTCCAAAAATTGTTTATCGACTGTAATGTTTTCTTGTTTTCGTTAGATTATTCAATTGTTCATAACATGAGTCGCAAAACGCATCATTAGGATCAGAACATAATTTATCATAAAAAGCTTGGGCAGTCGCAGATTTGTACCTGTCCATTATGCAAACATAGGTGTCGTGTTGATGATCGGCTCTATGATATTGTTCTTCCATATTACACGTATGGGCAAATTCATGTGCTAAAACCAGAGATTCCTTTGTAATCAAAGTATTAGTTTCTGTATAGGTGGATATATCAATATTAAACATATATATATCCTCTTTTTCGTTTGTTACACCCAATGTGGAAGAAAGAAGGTGACGCATGCTGGTATCATTATAATCATATATCGTATTGCCTGGTCGATTTGCCCACATTACTATTACCTGGTTATAGGTCTTTGATGTGTGTGTGATCTGCTCAAAGACAGTTTTAAGCGATTTACAATCTTTATCTGATCCATTTGCTCCGCAAAAATTGCATAGAGCAGTGACACCGTGCGCGCACCTGTCTGAAACGAAATTATTATAGAAAGTAGGGGCACTATCCACAGTTATACTTATTTGAAACAGATTTTCATATAAATAACTTACAAAGTCACTTGCTTCTTCTATAGTATTTAATATTTTATTATTTCCAATTATAGTACTATCATAATAATTCTTGATAGTAAAAGCGTTATAATAGAATCTCCATTCATCAGATAAATTGCTGTCATTTATGTACATTGATTTCCGTAAATTATTGTTAGATGCTTGAGTTGAAAGCGAAAAGCAACTTGTTTCATCGCATTTCGGTATAATACAACAATTCCCGCTTGCAGTTTTATAAAATTTCCAAAGCATCGTGTCATACGAAGGAAACGAATAATTCGTCAAGATGATATTACTAGTACTTCCAGCACTCGAACAGCTTAAATAGCGATTACTACAAGATACAGATTCAATTAAATAGTATCCGTTAGCTTGTTTCTCAACATTCCAACGCTCGCAGGAACCGTTACTGTGCAGACTGTTTTGCTGAATTAAGGTTGTGGATGGGGCGGTCGGATCAGCGACATCCATAAACAGATTTGAACTCATATTCTTGATGTAATAAGTTCCGTCCTCTAAATCATATTCGGGATAGTAGGTAACCGTTACATAGGGACGTTTTGATGATGTTCCGAATTCCGAAGAACAGAAGGATTTTAGGATCGTTTCATTTTCGGATACCATCAGCAATCCGCCTTGAATGTTGTTTGATCCGTTTTTGCAACTTCGTATATAAGAGTAAATATCGAAGGCGGTCAACTGATTGCCCTTCATGGTGGCAGTTGAAGTCCGTCCGGCACTATAACTACCGATATTGTTCCAAGTCAGTTCCGATTCTGTCCAAGTCGTGTTGTAAATCGGATACAGATTCACCGTTGCGGCGGAACCGCCAGACGATTCACGAACATAGAATGTTGCATCGGCAATCTGGGCGGCGACCAGAGACTGATAGACCGAATTGTTCATCAGTCCGGTGAAACGCACGGCGGTTCTGCCTACGCCGTAGGCATCGTTGGCATAACCGACACGGTTATAGGTATAGGTTCCATGGTTTTTGGTGGGGCGTCCCTCATAAATCGGACAATCCTCGATGGAGTTGGTTCCTGTAAGGGGATCGGAGACGGTTATGGTTGGATCAATCGTGACAGGATATACGGTAGAAGGGTCGGTGAGATAATCCACATCGGCGCTTACGGTGAGCCGATAGGTTTCGCCTTCCTCAATTGTTGTAACCGTAAGCGTTCCTTCATCCGGCTTGCCTACTGCGTCGTATACCAGAATGTCACCGAGATATACCCGATCATCGGACGCTTTATCGTATGCCAGATAGTAGCCGCCGTCTTCTTCGTAGACATTCATTCCGTCAGTAACCAAAGTAAAGTCGAAACTGTTTACTCCTGTGTAGGACATCAGAATAATATCTTCCTTTAC
>CAYOON010000084.1:0-7522 GCA_964405595.1 uncultured Lachnospiraceae bacterium
GCAGCTTTACCGATCGCCCACGGAAGCGGAGTTCCGGATTTCCACTTCCCAAAGAGAATTGCCCCTGTCGCTCGCGCGGGTTTCACAGTGAATGCGGACATATCGGGCGGATACTGGGTCAAAATCCAGCGTTTCCTGCCCGCCGGCGCCTTTTACCTGCTTGATAACCGTGAAATCGGCATCGGCAGTGCCGGTGGAAGAGACTTCAATCCGATACCGGTTGGAATAAGCCGTCTCCCAGTACAGGGTAATTTGATCGAACTCCAATTTCTCTCCAAGGTCAATCATCAGCCATTGGTTGTTACTGCCGGAAGAGGCCCATCGGGTTTCAAAATCACCGTCTACCGCATATTTCGCCGCAACTTCCGTACCCTCGACGGAACTGGCTTTAACCGTTTTGCCAAGCGCAAGGTTCGGAGGCGACCAGGGCGCAAGCTCCGTTTCTTCTATGAGAGGGGTGCCGTTTTCATCCAGCAAGCAGGCTTTCAGCCGATAAAGCGTCATATCCTTACCGGCAGGTACCGAAATCTTCGGTGTTTTTACCGTAACCGTCCGGTTCGCCTGTATCTGTACTGTCTGGGTTTCGGCGGTGGAATCCAGCAGCTTTCCGTCCCAATACACTTCAATGACGGGCGTCAGGGATACTTCGGCGTCGGAATATCCCGTCAGATCCAGCTCGAGTCCGATGTCACCGGCGGTGATTGCCGTGATTTCCTCGGCTCCGCATAAAAAGCGCACTCCGTCCACGCTGAACGGTGCCGTTACGGTAACGGTGCAGGTGTCGGCCTCGTGGGTCAGTCGATTATACGCCACAAGAATGCCGGTGCAGACCTTCCGGGCGGAAAGGGTCACGGTAACTTTCCCGCTGTCCGGGTCAACAGCCGTTTTGCTTACGGTGATCTCCGGATTGGTGGAAATGAAACAAAGCTCCCCGTCCCCGCTGACAGACAGCTCGCCGGATACACCGGTTTGCAGGGTCAAAGTATTCTGATCCATCTGTACCGGCTTCGCCTGCGGAGGCTTCGCGGAAGGATCCCATGTTGCAACCGCTAATCGGGAATCGGCCGTTCCGTAGTAAATGTACCAGAGGTCATGATAATAGATCATTCCCTCCACAAAGCAGACATTGTTGACCAGACCTTCCAGCTCGTAATCCTCTTCCGGATACAGGAAGTAGGACTGGGTACGGTGAATCACCTTAGTCGGATCATGGGGGTCAAACACGACCTGTCCCGGGCAGTAGGCACGGTTGGCAAGCATGGGGTCGCCGTTGCCGCTGGGGTTGTCGTTTGCGCAGTTGTACAGCATGAAGATTCCATCCTCGGTGTACAGCGCCGCCGGACCGGGTTCGACCAGATAGCTGTCATACATTCCTTTTCTCGGCTTCATCACCGAGACCAGCTTTCCGTTTTCATCCTCCAGAGGTGTCCAATGAATCAGATCATCGGAGGAAGCCATGAAGAAATCCGACTCACCCCAGTACATCCAGAACTTGCCGTCATCCATTCGCTTGGCAACCTGTTTTCCGTCTTTGATCTCGGTGATCACCGAGCCGGACTTTGACCAGGTTCCCGCATATTTTCCGTTGTAAGCGTCCTTGAATACCAACCCGTGCTTCTCCCAATGAATCAGATCGTCAGAGGAGGCGACCATCAGCCGGGCAATCACGCCGTTGTAGCCGGTGTAGTAGAGATAATACTTGC
This sequence comes from uncultured Lachnospiraceae bacterium, assembly GCA_964405595.1. Lineage (GTDB taxonomy): Bacteria > Bacillota > Clostridia > Oscillospirales > CAG-272 > CAKSQF01. The sequence continues at coordinate 1,704 of CAYOON010000084.1, forward strand.
CGTCCGGCCCCTCTACCACCCGGGGATCCTCGCAGCCGCCGCCCCATTCATACTCATTGTAGGTATTATCGGGATAAATCACCGGCGTATCTCTGCGGGTAAAGTCCAATCCGTTGGTGCTGGTGGCAAGTCCGACTCTGGAGGTCTTTTTGTCGGTAGCGTCCTGCGCGCGGTAGAGAAGATGGATCACGTCATCCTTGACAATCGCAGTCGGATTGTAAAGGGAGAGATCCGTCCAAAGGATCTCCTGCTGCCGTACAGGATCAAAGAAGCTGTCAGTGGTGTTGGGTACCAGAATGGGGTTGTGCGCATCCTGCTTGACGAAGGGACCCATCCCCCAGGAAGGCAGATCCCCGCACTCAAACAGCTGAATCTCGCTCAGTTGGGTATGGGCGTCTCCGCTGTTTGCGGTAATATCCAGCCGGTAGTATGCGTAGGCCTTTTCCGGGGAGAAGGTGAAAATCCGCTTGAGCTTCCGTCCATAGAAGACTTCATTCTCGCGCTGATCCAGCAGATCCCAATGTTCTCCGTCGTTGGATCCCGAAAGGCTCCAAGCCTTGGGGTCGCGGTCTGGATCGTCGTTGGCGGACACCAGCGCGTATTTGGTTATGAAATAACGGTTTCCGTCGGCAAACTGATAGGTAATGGAGGCAGAGGCCGTATTCAGGGCGAGCCATTTGGTAGAAGTGGAGTTGTCAAATGCCTTCGAAATGTCTTCATTCGCATTTGAGTCGTTTTTGTCGACTGAATAACTTCCGCCGACTGCCCGGTTGACCATGGCGCTTTCCTCTAATACCTCTCCCACCGTCACCTGACAGACGGCGGTGGCCGAACCGTCTTCCGTGACGGCGACAATGCTGCCGGAGGCATTGTTCACCGCCGATACGGTAACGGCACTCTGCCCGGTTTCTTTGGTAAAGACAGGCTCGGACAAAACAATCGCGTCGTTGGTGGAATAGAAATAAATCTTTTGCCCGCCGGCAGCATCCGAGACTGCCTGTGCCGTAAGCTGCAATTTGTCCCCCACGAAAAAGACCATTTTCTGCTGATCCAGCTTAACCTGCATCGACGATGGGTCTTGCTCGGACGGAGAAGCGGTTGTTGAATCGGTCAATCGGTCGGTAGCGTCGGGTTCCGGATCCTTCCGACAGGCAGACATGGACAGCGCCATCGTAGATACGGTCGCGGCCGCCAGTGTTGTTGAAAGAACTTTTTTCGCCATAATCTTTACCTCGTGCATTCTTTGGTTCATGAAAATCACATCCTTCGATCGATTAGCAGTATAAATACTACTGTTTTTATTATACTCGGATAACCGGAACACCGCAATATACAAATGGGACATGTTGTCTGTACCAATTGGACATCAAATGCTTTTTTGGATAAACGAATCGGACGCGGTTCGCAAGCGGAACAACTTTTTCTGCGGAGTATTGACTTTTCGGCTTGTTTGTGATATACTCATCATAAAGTGGTAATACGGATGTTCTCGACTGAAAGGAATAAGATATTGACGATCCTCGTAACCGGCGGAGCCAGATACCTACGAGAAAATGTACAAAAACCGCTGTTGAATTCTACCGAAAAGAAGGGAGCATAGCATAATGGAAAGAACCTATCACATTCCCGACATACACAGCCATATCCTGCCAAGTTTTGACGATGGAAGCAAGAGCGCCGAAATGACCCGCGCTATGCTGGACGAAATGGCGGCGCAGGGCATCGGTCAGCTGGCCGCTACATCGCATTTCTATCCCTATCTGGTCGGTATTGATGTTTTTCTTGCCAAGCGGCAGCGGGCGGTCGAGACGCTGCGCATGGTTTATGACGAAACACGCCATCCGAAGATCTGTCTGGGTGCCGAGGTGGCCTATTTCCATGGGATTTCGCGCTCCGATCAGCTTGCCAAGCTGACCATCGGGGGAAGTCGGTATCTGCTTCTGGAAATGCCCTTCGAACGATGGTCGGGCGATGTTATCGAGGAGATCTGCACGATCGGGGAAGAATGGAATCTGCAGCCCATCATCGCGCATATCGAGCGCTATCAGTCCTACCAGAAGCACTCGACCTTGCCGGAGCTTATCGAAAACGGAATCCTGATTCAGTCCAACGCCGAGTTTTTTTTGGATCCCAAAACCGCGAAAAAGGCGATGAAAATGCTGAAAAACGGCGAAATCCACTTCCTCGGCTCTGACTGTCACAACCTGACCACCCGAAAGCCCAATCTCGGACAGGCGATTCAGGCGATCGCGGACTTTGGACTGGAGGACGCCCTCGAAGAACTGGAGGCAAGAGGGCAGAAGCTGTTTTCGAAGGTTCGTTTGATTTGAATGAGGGGACAATATGAGGGCACTGGTTTACAGTGCCCTTAAATTTTTATTCATCTTTAATCTCAGGCAGACCCGTCACGGAGGTCAGCAGGGACAGAATGCCCGCGACTGCCGACGCCGAGACGACCTGTACCCAGTTTATATCGCTGAGCAGCATCGACGTACCGATTAGCGCGACGGCGGTCTGCGAGACTGTTTTCGCCGCGCGGACGGTTGCCGCTTTCGCCCATTTCCCGAAATATCCTTTCTTCACCGGAGTACCTCCCTTCATCAAAGATTCCGCTTGAGCTTGTACCCAAAATCGGTAACAGTAGTGTATGAGGATCCGCCGCTTCGGGTGAATGCCCGCCAGCGATCCTTCCGCACATCCACATGGCAATAGCCGTCGCCGATCTCGATACCGCCGGATGTTCCCAGCAGCTCGGCGGCGTACAGGCCGATCACCAGCGGATCGACGCCGTTTATGCGGATGTCCGCCGCCTGCCCCTTGGTGTGATAGCCCGACCCGGTTCCGCCGACCGCCTTATCATGGGCGGGGGATCGGTAGCCGGAATTTATTGTGACCGCCCTGCCGAAATGATCCCGGATCGCCTGCAAAAGGACGGCGAGATCGAAGTCGATGAGGATTTCGTCGGCGCCGTCCTTGCTGGCGAACTCCTTGATCTGGAAATTCGGCGCGATGAATTTGCTTCCGTCGGTTTTGAGGGAATACTTTTTTACTGCCATAAAATAGGTCTCCTTTCTGTTATTTGTGTGCCTGTTTGTTGATGTATTTGTCCAGCTTGTCCTTGGCGGCACTGACAACAGGACCCGCGCCAAGCTGCTGGAGACCGTCCAGACAGGCGGATAGGGCGTAGACAATCAGGGTGTTTTCTTCTTTCATCTGCCGGATGTCTGTGTCCTGCTTGTTTTGCTTCAGAACCCACCGATAGACCGCGAAGATCACGCCGAAGATCACCCCGACAGCCGTCACGAGCGAGACCAGCGCAAGAATCGACCCGGCGGAAACCGTGATTTCGTGTTCCATGGAATCCTTCCTTTCAAAAAAAGTGTTTTTTGGGGGGCTTACAATGGTATTATAAAAAGCCCGACCTCATACTGCAATGGCAGTTTGTCCGATCCGGGCAAAAAAGCGTCCGCACCCTCCATTTTCGGAAGGTGCGGATGTATGTATGAATACTTCAATTATCGTGACTCTGTTTCCGATGCTTCTCCGGTCGGCTAGTCGCTTTCCCGCCGTTCGGCGAAATAGATGCCCCGATCCTTCAAAAGCTCCGGGATGTCGTAGATGTCCTTACCGTTCACCGGGCAGCATGCCGGGCTTCCCGGATGTCTTTTAGTGAAGGTGTTCCACGCCGTCACCAGTTTGTCGGTTTCCGGGATGCCGAGCTTTGCGAAAAAGTCCCGGTAGACGGTAGGGTCGCAGACAAAGAGGGTTGCCACGTTGTACTTGCCGATCATGATCTCCTCGCCGGAGTAGTGGCAACCGAAGCCGAATTCGCACAAACCGTCGCTGATGACGATCTCCCCAACCTACGCAGAATGTCCAGCGCGCCGATCTGATTGCAGCTGTCGATGTAATAGATATCGCTGTGAGACATATTGTTCGGATTCGGTTCATCCTGCTGCTTGGTAGGAATCTCAAGAATAAAGAAGAGCGGCTCGTCGTGCATTTTGATAAAGTGCCGTATAGCGGCCTCCATCTGATCGTCGTCGATGTTCGCGGAAATGATCTGCCGGGTTTCTTCGGGATTGTCCGGGAATAGCTTTCCCATGACCTGATAGGATGGGTACAGCTTTTCGGGGTGGGGAACCGCGCTGCCTTTTCTCATTTTCAGCATAATAGAATTCTCCTTAATAATGATGCTTTGTCAGATCGTATTCTTGACCGCCCGCGTAGCCCAAAGGGTGGGGACGTTATGCTCGTGCAGCTTGCCCTCGCCGTTGGTATCCTCGTATACGTCGGTGAGGATAAACCCAGCCTCTAACTGACCGCCGATCTGCTCCTCAAAGGTGTGCGAGAATTGGATTCCCGAATCGCTTTTCAACATTTCCTCGTAGAGCAGCGGGTCTTTCAGCGGATTAAAGGGCAGTTTGTTCCTAACGAAGGTCTCGGTATCGTCGAAAATGTAGTTGAAGCCGTTATCCAGCCCGCACAGGAGAACGCCGCCTTTTTTCAGGATGCGGTGGCATTCCCTGAAAATCGGCTTTACCTCTTCCACATAGCAGTTTGACACGGGATGGAAGATCAGATCGAAGGTTTCGTCGGCAAAGGGAAGGGGCTTCGTCATGTCGTATTGCAGGATTTCGACATCGTAGCCCTCCCGCGCCGCGACTATGCGTTCGGCTTCACACTGGGAGCCGGAGTAGTCCAGCACGGTGCAGCTTGCGCCCAATGCGGAGAAAATCGGGATCTGCTGTCCGCCTCCACTGGCAAGCCCCAACACCTTTTTGCCCTTCAGATCACCGAACCAGCGGTGGGGTACCGCTTTCGTCGGAGTAAGGAAGACGTCCCACTCTCCGGCGAGGGCTTTCAGGTAGGTTTCGTGCGAAATCGGCTGTCCCCACTGCCATCCTTCGGCGCACCATCGGTCGATGGATTTGGAGTTAATATCTTGATAGTTCATTTACATGTCCTCGAATCGAATTTACCATCGGTTCATGTTTCTTTCGAACTTTTCGGTATACGCTTTTTTTAATTCCTCGGGGGTGATCCCATAGCAGAGCATTACGTCGTTGTAATACATGAGAACATCCGCCAGCTCTTCCACGAGATCCTTCCGGATTTCGCTGTCCCCGACGGCTTTTTGATCGCCGTTTTTCTTGATAATGTCGATCACTTCGCCGATTTCGCCGATCATCCACAGCAGCTTGTTCTTTCCGGTGACGGGCGCGATGGGCTCCCACTTGTCTTTGTACTTTTCCTGTAATTTTTGCTGCATTTCCTGCATTTCGGTCATTGTAAAATCAGTCATGGTACGATTCCTTTCAAATCCGTTTTTCGTCGATCCGTAAGCCGGAACGTGTCAGTTATTTGTAAAACGCAAATACCTTTTCGTATAACTTGCGGGTCTTTGCTTCGCCATAATAAAACAGGTCATCACCTGCATAGTTGAACGTATAGAATGGCTCATGATAACTGATTTCTTCGGGCAAGCAGGACCACAGATGATAGCATTTGCTGTCAAATTCCGCAATCGGGATGGAATTTGTCCGATAGGCTGCTTCCAGTCTGCGAAACAAACATTTTCCGAACAAATCAATTTTGATCGAATCAGAGCAAGTAAGCAGACGGTACATGATTGGAGCTACTGCATTCCAGTCCGATGAATGCCATTCAAGCTCCAGCAAGGTATCGTCGTTCGGGTTTTCAAGGAATTTCTGGTCGAGAAGTGCATTGAATGTTTCGATTGACCCAAAACCGCATTGACATAAACTTCGAGGAAGTATGTTTCGGCTATAACGCCGAAGAGGCAGCCCGCGAAGCCT
>CAYOON010000085.1:0-7510 GCA_964405595.1 uncultured Lachnospiraceae bacterium
TATGGCAACACCGCTGGGTTCTGATGGTGCAGTTGCGCCGTCAGATTTTTCGTCAAACAAAACAAATCGACGCAGGCTGTACTAGCCGTACTGACAAGTCGATTTGTGAAGTTTGACGGAAAAGATGCAAGCAAATGCGCCGTCAGAACCCAGCGGTGTTGCCATATCTCTATTCTAGCACATTTGGGAAAAGATTGCAAGTTTTTTTGCGATTTTTTCCAAGATTCTTGACACCGGCCGCAAATCGTGCTACAATAACGGGTGTACGGATATACATTCCCTTCGGTTCCATTATAACATTGCAGTTGACTATAAAGTCAAGAGGAAAACCGAATTTTTTCGATTTTTTATAAAAGGCCGTACAAGGAAGACGGAATACTATGAAAACAAAGAAGCTTTATGATCTTGACAGCCATCTCTTCACTTTTGAGGGAGCTGTTCTCTCCGAGGAACCCCGCGGGGAGCGGTTTGCCGTGATCCTCGATCAGACCGCCTTCTTCCCGGAGGGCGGCGGACAGTACGGCGATAAAGGAACGCTGGGGGATGCGCAGGTTCTCGACACGATCGAGGAAGGCGGAGAGATCCTGCACATTCTCGATCGCTCTGTCGGCGTCGGAACACGCCTTTCCGGGCAGATCGACGCCGCCGAGCGGATGCGCAAGATGCAGAATCACTCGGGCGAGCATATCGTATCGGGGCTTTTCCACTCGCTCTACGGACTGGAAAACGTGGGATTTCATCTGGGAACCGACGACGTGACGATTGATCTGAACGGTGAGTTGACTCGCGAGGATCTGAACCGGGTCGAAGAGCTTACCAACCGGGCGATCTACGAGAACATCGAGATTATCGCCGAATACCCCGATCCGAAAGTACTTGCCGGACTGTTCTACCGCTCCAAGCTGGAGCTTACCGAAAACGTGCGGATCGTCACCATCCCGGGCTACGACGTCTGCGCCTGCTGCGCGCCCCACGTCTCCCGCACCGGCGAGATCGGCATGATCAAGCTGCTGGATTTCGCCCGCTACAAGCGCGGTGTGCGCATCCATATGCTCTGCGGCGTCGACGCCCTGCGCGACTATCGGGAGAAGTACGAAAACGTCGCCTCGATCAGCAATGCTCTTGCCATGAAACAACACGAGGTCGCCTCCGGGGTCAGGCGGCTTCTGGACGAGAAGGCGGAGCTTTCAAGAAAGCTGTCCGCTCTGTCGCTCACCTATGCCAGAGCGAAGGCGGAAGGAATGGATAGCGTCGAGGGGAATTCTATTCTGTTTGACGAGATGGACGCCGCCGCCATGCGGGAGTTCGTCAATCTTGCCGTAGAAAAGTGCGGCGGGATCGTCGGAGTCTTCGCCGGAGATGATTCGTCCGGCTACCGATTCATTCTGGGAAGCAAAAACGTGGATCTCAAAGCGAAGTCCAAGGAAATCACCGCCGCGCTGGACGGCAGAGGCGGCGGAAGCAAATCCATGATTCAGGGCAGCGTCGCGGCAAGCCGGGATCGGATTCTTGATTATTTCAAAAAAGAAGGTATGGATAAATGAAAAACATGATCGCAAACTATCACACCCACACCAAACGGTGCGGACACGCCGTCGGTGAGGATCGGGAATATGTGGAGGCTGCCATCAAGGCCGGTATTCAGATTCTCGGCTTCTCCGATCATACGCCTATGCCCTTCCCCTCCGGCTGGCACTCGGGCCATCGGATTCAGATGGAGCTTGCCGGGGACTACTTCCGCTCGCTTACCGACCTGCGTGCCGAGTACAAGGGACAAATCGAGATCAAAATCGGTGTGGAGGCCGAATACTATCCCGAAACATTCGAGCTTTTCATCGATTACATGAAGCAGTTTCCGCTGGATTACATGATTCTGGGTCAGCACTTCATCAACAAAGAGGAAGATTGCTGGTACAGCGGTTCTCCGTCCGATTCGGAGGAGAAGCTGATCGCCTATCTGGAGAACGTGAAGGCGGGCATCCGCACCGGGAAATTCGCCTACGTCGCCCATCCCGATCTGCTGAATTTCACGGGGGATGACGAGATCTACCACAAGCATATCTCCGAGTTTCTGACCTTCATGAAGGAGCAGAACATCCCTATGGAGATCAACCGGCTGGGATTCTACGAGCATCGGCACTATCCGAGAGAACGTTTTTGGGAGATCTGCGGCGAGATCGGCAACAAGGTAATTATCGGTGCCGACGCGCACTCCCCCGATGTGTTCCGGGACGAAGCGTCCATCGACGGATGTGCGGCACTTGCCGAAAAATACGGGCTGGAAATCGTCCGTACACTGGAAATTTGAAGCAAAGACTATGAATAGCGCAAAAATTGATAGTAATGCCTTGTCCTTTGTGAGAGCAAAGAAAGAAAATATTAGCGTCATGCTTGATATTATTCGAAGATGTGTACTGGAGATCAATGCTGCGGACTATACACAAGATCAGGTGAAATCTTTATTAGATGGTTTCAACGCAGACTGGTTAGAAGATATTATCAATACGAGACATTACTATGAAGTTTGGTACAAAGAAAAAATAGTTGCTTGCGGAGGTGTTAGTCGAGATTACAGCCAAGAAAAACAAAGTTACCTCACCGCTATTTTTGTTAATCCTGATTTCTGTAAAAAGGGTATAGGAAGAAGATTGGTAGAATTTCTTGAAACGGATGAATGGTGTTTGGATAGTAAATTGATTGAAATTCCATCCTCAAAAAGTTCCCATAAGTTTTATTGCAAATGTGGATATCGTTATCGAGATGATCCGCCAGTTTTTCATACAAACGATGGAATTATCTTCCTGTATAAAGAAAAGTGAAAACGAACAGTTAGCAATACTGAGGTTGAAAAGGGAGTTTCGCCGCAGGCATAACCACCACAAACTCACGGTATTAAGAAAGGATAGATCATAACTATGGTTTCATTTCAGAACGATTACAGCGAAGGCGGACATCCCGCCATACTGAAACGGCTGTCCGAGCTCTGCCTCGAGCAGAATGTCGGCTACGGACTGGACGCGCACTCTGCCCATGCCGCCGAACTGATCCGCAAAAAAATCGGCAGAGCCGATGCCGACGTCCACTTCCTGTGCGGCGGAACGCAGACCAACATGGTCGCCATTGCATCGGTACTACGTCCCTTTGAGTGCGTGATCGCCGTAGACAGCGGACATATCAACGTCCACGAGACGGGTGCCATCGAGGGTTCGGGGCACAAGGTTTACGCCGTTCCCGGTGCGGATGGAAAGCTGACCCCTGCGGGAATCGATCTCGCCATGAAGGTGAACGTCGGCGAGCATATGGTCAAGCCGGGGATGGTCTATATCTCCCAGACTACCGAGATCGGAACGGTGTACACCAAAGCCGAGCTTTCCGCCCTGTATGCGACCTGCAAAGGATACGGTCTGCCTCTGTATATCGACGGTGCGCGGTTAGGATCCGCTCTGACCTCCGAAGCCTGCGATCTGACCTTTGCCGATCTGGCGTCGCTTTGCGATATGTTCACCATCGGCGGCACCAAAAATGGCGCGCTTTACGGCGAGGCACTAGTGATTCTGAACGACGCGTTGAAGAAGGATTTCCGCTACATGATCAAGAATCGTGGCGCGATGCTTGCAAAGGGCTACCTTGTCGGGATGGAGTACGAGGTTCTTTTCGAGAATGGACTCTATGAGGAGATCGGCAGGCACGAGAACCGCATGGCGGCGATCCTCCGGGACGCGCTGATCGCCAAGGGGTACGAATTCGTTGCAGCCCCGGTGTCCAATCAGCTCTTCCCCATCTTGTCCGGGGAGAAGATCCGGGAACTTGGGAAGAATTTCCGCTTTGAAATCAACGAGGAACTGCCTGACGGCAGATTCGTGGTGCGATTCTGCACCTCCTTCGCCACCTCGGAAAAGCAGGTTGCCGCGCTGGTTGCAGCGTTATAAAATCCCTGAAAGGAATGATGCTACCATGAAAACCATCTATCTTGCCGGCGGGTGCTTCTGGGGAATCCAGAAGTTCCTCGACAGTGCTGACGGCGTTGTCGAAACCGAGGTCGGCTATGCAAACGGTCCCTATCTGAATCCTACCTATGAGGATGTCCGCTACAAGCAGACCGGACACGCCGAAACCTGCCGGGTAGACTACGACGAAAGCAGGCTGACGCTTGCCAGCCTGCTCTCCCGCTTTCTCTCGGTGATTGATCCCCTGTCGGTCAACAAACAGGGCGAGGACGAGGGAATCCAGTATCGCACCGGAATTTACTATACCGATCCCGCCGATCTGCCCGTGATTGAGGAAGCGATCGCGACCCTTGAAGCCACGCTCGGGCAGAAGTGCACGGTCGAAGTCCTGCCGCTGGCGAACTTCTCTCCGGCGGAGGAGTACCACCAGAAGTATCTGGAGAAGAATCCCGGGGGATATTGCCACATTCACTGCGTTTTCTGATTGATCAGGATTTCGTCAGCAGCGAATCGTTTTCCATGATGAAGCATTTATTGTCTTTGGTCGCGTAAATGCCGGTCAGATAATCGTGCAGTCCGTTTTTGTCGGTGAAATGAATCACCTGATAGGGCAGCTGAAATGAGATCTTTTCGATGAAGTACCAGCCGCCCTCCGGTGCGGGCAATAGAATTCCGGCGTGCTCCGCGTGGATCACCTCGCCTTTGTCAAGGAAGTTGCCTTCGGTATAAACGCAAATCAGCTTCGCGGTCATCGCTTCCGAAAAGTTGATCCCGCGCTCCTGCCATGCCTGCCTGATTCGTCCGGCATATGTAGCACTGTCCTCGGCTTTCCCGCCCGATTCCAATGTAACAAACAGACTTCCAAAGGTCTTGATCTCTTCCTCAGTGAAGTGACTCTGCACGAATTCCTTCGTTTGGTCGTTGCCCAGAACCATATCCAGTTCGGTTTTCTCCGCGAAGGAAGTATTTTCTACCGAAATTCCGCTTTTCAAAAGGGTGTACGCCGTCATTCGGCAGTTATATCCGAGGAAAAGCGGATATTTTTGCGACCAAAGCCCGGAAATCCGATCCCTGTTATAGTCGGGACGTTTCCCATCGAAAGCCGTGAAGCCGGACGGAACCAAATCGGTGTTTTCTATGATCTGATTGTATTCCAGAACATCGGAAAAGAAGAGATCCAAATTCTCCTGCAAAATCCCGGACGCCAGCGCGGCAGACGACACCTTCTCCCGACTCTCCCCATCTGCCAGATTGGAGATTTTCAGTTTCATCGGCGTTTCGGACGTGCTTTCGTGGCTGCCGCACCCCGACAGGAGCAGTCCGAAGGTCAGTATACACGGGAAAACCGTCTTTTTCAGAAGATTCCGCATAAAAACGCCTCTTTCACTCGATCCGATCAAACTGGAGGATTGCCTTAAAGAGATCGCCGTCGATCTCAATTTCGAAGGATCCGCCTTGGAGTTCGGTCAGGCTTTTGGCGATGGACAGCCCCAGTCCGCTACCCTCGGTGTTTCGGGAAGCGTCCCCGCGGACAAAACGCTCGGTCAGCTCGTCGGGGGAGATATGGAGCGGGCTTGCCGAGATGTTCCGGAAAAGGAAGCGGATCTTCCCTGCCGCCTCGGTTACGTCCAGATAGACCCGGGTGCCGGGCTGGGCGTATTTGCAGATATTCCCTAGCAGATTGTCGAACACCCGATAGAGAAGCTGTCCGTCCGCAAGAATCGTGGCGTTCTCGGTCGATACTTGGCAGATCATATCCAGTCCCGCGTTCTCCATGCGATCCTGATACTCACCGACGATCTGTTCTGCCAGTACCACTGAGTCGGTAGGAACCATGTGTGTTTCCAGATTCCCGGTGGACGCCTTGGAGGCCTGAATCAGATCCTCGATCAGCTTTTTCAGCCTTGCCGACTGGCGGGACAGCACCTCCAGATACTCCGCTCCGGTCTCGGTTACAGCGCCATCGCGCTCCAGAAGATCCACATAATTGATGATGGACGTCAGCGGAGTTTTGATGTCGTGGGAGACGTCGGTGATCAGCTCGGTTTTCATCCGTTCGCTCTTCATCTGCTCGTCTACCGCGCGGCGGATCCCCTCTCCGATGTTATTCAGGTTTTCCCCGTGGGTCTTGAAGTCAAAAATCAGGTGACTTGTGTCTATTCTGGCGTCCGGCTTGCCCTGCGCGATCTGCGCCGCACCCTTGGACAGGCGTCTATAGGCGAGACTGCACCCGAACACGGCTGCCGCGATCAAAATCCAGTCGAAAAGCCAGAGCAGGATCGCAAAACTTTGCCTCATATAGTCGCCGATCAGCACGGTGGCGATGAGGTTCAAAAATCCGACGACCAATAGAAAGAGAATGGATTTCCAGATCAGCGGGATAGAGCGGATCAGGAAGGCGATACCCTTGAAGATGCCTACGGTGATCATGACAACCAGCGTATTTTTCCACCATTTTCCGTACTTGATCCGGGTAGCGATCGACATAAACCAGAGGGTCGAGAGGAGCAGCACCAGTACGGCTAATGCGAAGCCGACAAGGATAACTACGATCTCACTTATGGAATACCAGACAAAATAGTCAAACATCTGAAACAGCGTAACCAGAAGCAGCGTGATAATCCCGCCCACCAGAAGAGTGAACAGGTCACAGGGGATTCTATCGAACGGATTTCGCACGATCTCCGCTCTGTCCCGTCTGTGCCCTGCGGCAAAAATCAGGTAGAAGAACAGGATCAGCGCAAAGAGGAAGGAAAGTACGCAGAGTACGATCGCTGTATAGCGGTGACTGTAGCCGATTTCCAGCAGATCGTGGGTTACCGAATATTCGTCGGTGACCAGCGGATCGGAATAGAGGCGAATTGTCACCTTGTAATCCAAACGCAGGGTTTTGTATAGAATCACCTCATCCCTCAACAGAACGTTATCTGAATAGATATATCCATTGATACTATAATCATCCGCGCCGAATTCTTCCATTGATTCGGATAGGCTATTATGGGAATTGTGCGGGAGCTCCAGTACGGCTAGCTCGATTCTACCGTAGTCAAAGGAAACGTCGAAGCTTTTTTCGCAGCAATACTTGCCGTTCGCCCTTGAATTTTGCGTTTCGGACAGAAGGTGCGTCCCGTCATAGATCTCAAAGTCGAAATTCATTCCTTCGCATTCATCTGCTTTATACAGATAATAATTGTAGTGGATAACCTCGACTTCCTCGTCTGCGTATTCATTTTTCTCAAGATCGTACCACAGGGCTATTCCGTAGGCGTATGCGCGGGCACGGTCATTGTAGTATCCCGCCCGCGCTTTCTCGAAGTCCGCTTCCTTTTTATAGGCATCGACCTGGGACAGGGCGACGATCGCGATCGCCGACAGAACGAATACGATCACGGACAGGACGAACAGTCCCACGGCGACAGCCTTGACCAGCCCGTTTGAAAGGAGCTTTTTCATCACGGATTCCCCTCCATCTTATAGCCCCTGCCCCATACCACCTTGATATAGCGGGGATCGGCGGGGTTTACCTCGATCTTCTCCCGCAGGTGGCGGATATGTACGGCGAC
>CAYOON010000086.1:0-5378 GCA_964405595.1 uncultured Lachnospiraceae bacterium
CTCGGCTATCGGAACGTATACGGGCTGATCACCGGTGAGAATAAGGGCAGTATCGCGTTTCATGAAAAGATGGGATTCCGGGTGGCCGGAATCATGCAGAATTCAGGATTTAAATTCGGACGCTGGATCAACGTGGTCTGGGTGGAGAAAAATATCTCCCCCTGCACGATTCCGGACAGTCCTCCCCTTCGGATCACCGAGCTTTCGGAGACAAAAATCAAGGAAGTATTGGATCGGTACAGGAACTGAAAAACGAAGTGATAAAAGCAAGGAGTAAGAGAGAATGAAATATCTGAAGCGAATTATTAACAGGCTGACAGTCTGTGGTTTTGCCATGCTGATCCAGCTGGTGTGGCTGTTTTTTCTGCTGTTCTCGGCAAGCGTTGTCACGACCTATATTTCCATCGCACTTCGGATTCTCTCTTTCCTCGTGATTGCCCATCTGATCAACTCCCCGTTCAATCCCAGCGTGAAGCTGGCTTGGGTGGTGCCGATCCTTTTCTTTCCGCTTTTCGGCGGCGTAGTTTACATTCTTTTCGGAATGCGCTGGGATTATCGGCTCCGCCGGAAGCGGTTCGAAGACGCGGAGGAACGCAGCCGTTCGTATATGCCGTCCGACCGGGATATGCTTGACAAGATCGGGGCATCCGACGAATACGTCGCCGGGCAATGCCGCTATCTGTCGAAAAACGGTTTCCCGATCTACGAGCATACCAAGGTAAGCTACTTCCCGCTCGGCGACGATAACTATCCCGTCCTGCTGGAGGAGCTGAAGAAGGCGAAGCGGTTCATCTTCATGGAGTATTTCATCATCGAAGAAGGTGAGATGTGGAACTCCATTCTGGCAGTTCTCAAGGAAAAGGCTTCGGAAGGCGTTGACGTTCGGCTGATCTACGATGATCTGGGCTGTATTCTGAAGCTGCCGAAGCACTATGAGCGAACCTTGGAGGAAAGCGGGATCAAGTGTATGGTATTCAATCGTTTCCGTCCATTCCTCTCCACAATCATGAATTATCGCGATCACCGCAAGATCACGGTTATCGACGGCGACGTGGGATTCACCGGCGGGATCAATCTGGCGGACGAGTATATCAACCGTGTCGTGAAGTTTGGTCACTGGAAGGATACCGGGATCATGCTCCGGGGCGAGGCGGTACGAAATCTGACACTTCTCTTTTTGAATCAGTGGAACCTATTGCGCCCTACCGACGAATCCTTCGATCCCTATCTTCCGACTCCCGGCGCATCCGAAATTGAAAGTGACGGCTTCGTACAGCCCTACGGAGATTCGCCTTTCGACGATGAAATCTGCGCAGAGAATGTCTATCTGAACATTATCAACCATGCCCGCCGCTATCTGTACATCTGCACTCCCTATCTGGTGATCGATCACGAGACCTTGACTGCCCTGACTTTGGCGGCAAAGCGAGGGGTAGACGTGCGGCTCATTACTCCCGGCATCCCGGATAAAAAGATCGTCTATCAGCTTACCCGATCCTATTATCCCGAGCTGATCCGGCACGGGGTGAAGATTTACGAGTATACCGCTGGATTCGTACACGCCAAATCATTCGTCTGCGATGACGAGATCGCCACGGTCGGTTCGGTGAATCTGGACTACCGTTCGCTCTACCATCACTTCGAGTGCGGTTGTTATCTCTATAAGAATTCGGTGGTGCAGGAGATTCTGGAGGATTTCCGGGACACGCTTTCCAAAAGCACGCAAGTCAAGCAGACCACTATGCGGAGTGGGCTCTTCCGAAACCTCTGGCACGCTTTCCTGCGGCTATTCTCTCCGCTTCTGTAAACGAAACAGTTCCCCCCGATTCGCCCGAAAAGGTGAATCAGGGGGATTCAGTTTTATATCCAATTTACTTCGGAAATCCGACAAATATAGGCTACCGGATCATCATCACCGATTTCGTTGTTTTCGAATGCCTCGTCATATGTTTTTTTAAATTCGCATACATCTTCGTATGAATCAAACAAGCCATTGCGATTCAACTTCGGGTAAAACTTATGAAATGGTTGATACCAATCGAGATCTGCAATGATTTGTGAATCAAACGGAATCTGGCAGTATTCATATCCTAAAAAAGTTGCTTGCGGAATCGGATCATGCCATATTTCATCGGTATACTCACTCTCAATAAATAAGACGCGGACGGGGATTTTATTCTTTTGGCATAGATTTATATATCTTGTTGCGAAATCCATATTTGTGATGAATTCTAAAACGGCGTATAATCCGTTTTCATCTCTAGGATAAAAAATCTCATCGGATAAATTTCTGCATTCCTCATTATTGATACCCAACAATGGATATTGAGAATAAGCACTTGCGCCTTGATAATCAACCGTTGTTATATAATTTGTCGGTCGCTCTAATTCTTGAACGAGTATTCCGTTCGGATACAATTTCAAATCAGGTTATTCCTTTCAATTAGTAGAAGGTCGCAACCGGTTGTTCGGGCTGCGAGGTCATAACCACCTCTGTCGCATACAGCACGGGGCCGGGACCGTCGTAAACCTTATGCTTCTCAACGGCGACTCTTGCTTTCACGATCACCCAGTCGCGGGTTTTCAGCTGCAATCGACCGTCGTATTTGCATACCAGCGCGCAGTAACGGATATCCTCCGCGCAACAGGTCATCACATGTCTACCGATGGCGAAGACGCCCTTCCCCATCTTGGGATCGGTAGCGACGATACCCTTGAATCGAACGGTTTTGTTCACATACTTCTCGGGGGATTCGGACAGATCCCGGTACCAAACCGCGAAATCCTCGTCCTTGATCTCGATGATCGGCGCGTCAATATCGAAGGGCAACGGATCCTCGATTTCGTCGTAGGCAAACTCGCCGCTTTCGTATTCGTAGGCGATGTTGCAGCGCTTATTGATCGCCCGGATGATTTTGTGGAACTCGGTCTGATCGGCTCCGTCGGGGGTGCGGTTGAAGACTGCCGTCTCACAGGACTGGAGTTTGTCGAAGACCAGCTGACGCATATTGGCGTTGTAGGACAGGAAGCTGTTGTAGTCCGCGAAGAACATCTCCTGATAGACCATCCACTCGTCGGGGAGTACCTGATAGAGATCGTTCAGCATCCACATGCCGTTGTACTCGATAATCACGCGCTCGCAGTTATGCTTTTGGCGGATCGCTTCAAGATAGCCTGCGGAGAGCATGGAGGGATCCGCCAGATATTCGATAAAGACGTTCGGGAAGGCAAACAGGGTCGGATCGTACTCCTCAACGCCCTCTTCGCAGACCAGCAGAAGAAAACGCTCGCCCGCGTTGAAGCCGCTGTCCTGCAGGGTTTCCTGAATAACCTTGGTTTTACCGCCTTCCAGAAAACCGGTGAAAAGATATACGGGAATTTCCATGGAATTCACTCCTTACTTAACGGGTACTCCGAACAGCTCTGCAATAGCTTTCTTATTGATGCCCGATCCGATCACGCAGATTCTGCCGATTATCGATGCCGCGCCTGTGCGGACGTCGGGCTCGCCGGGAACATAGTCGAAGTGAATCCAGCTGCCGTCGGCTCCTGCGACAATGCCTTTGGAGCGCAGGATCACGCCGTATTTTTCCGCATCGGAGAAGGCTTGCAGTACATTTTGGATCTGCTCGGCGGTAAACTTTACGGGTGTCTCGATTCCCCAGCTTGCGAATACGTCGTCCGCATGATGGTGGTGATGTCCGTGATGATGACATTCGCAGTCGGGATCGTCGCACTCTTCTTCATCGTCATGGTGATGATGATGGCATTCGCAGTCAGGATCGTCACACTCTTCGCCATCGTGATGGTGGTGATGATGCTCTTCTTCGTCCTCATCCTTGTCGTGATGGTGATGGTGGCATTCACAATCGGGATCGTTACACGCTTCGTCATCGTGATGTTGATGGTGGTGATGGGGTTCCTCCTCGTCCTCATCATCGTCGTCATGATGATGGTGATGGCACTCGCAATCGGGATCGTCGCACTCCTCATCCTCGTCGTGGTGATGATGGTGGTGATGTTCATGCTCGTGCTCTGTATCGGCAGCGAGACGGGCAAGCTCTGCCTCCAGCGTGGACGACTGCGTCATAGCGGACAAAATCTGTTCGCCGGAGAGCGCCTCCCAGTCGGTAGTTACGATAGTAGCGGTGGCGTTCTTCGTCCGCAGCAGCTCCACGACCTCGGCGATCTTCGCGTCGGTCATCTTTGCGGTATGGCTGAGGACGATACAGCTGGCGTTGGCGATCTGATCGTCGTAGAACTCGCCGAAGTTCTTCATATACATTTTGCACTTGCTTGCGTCTGCCACGGTGGTGAAGGTGGACAGCGTAACATTGTCGGATACGACGGTCTGCACGGCGCGGATTACGTCGGACAGCTTGCCGACTCCCGAAGGCTCGATCAGAATGCGATCGGGGGCGTATTCGTCGATAACCTTCTTCAGCGCCTTGCTGAAATCGCCCACCAGAGAGCAGCAGATACATCCGCTGTTCATTTCGGTAATCTGGATCCCGCATTCCTGCAAGAATCCGCCGTCAATGCCGATCTGACCGAATTCGTTCTCGATCAGAACCAGCTTTTCGCCGCGATAGCCGTCGGCAATCAGTTTTTTAATCAGCGTCGTCTTTCCGGCGCCCAGAAATCCGGAAAAAATATCAATATTTGTCATTCGTTTGCCTCTTTTTCGTTATGTTCTATTTATACATCATTATTATAGCACAAAATTGCTGAATGTCAAGATTTTTTTGGATTGTGTGAAAAATATTCATTTTTTTCAAAAATGGGATTGCTTTTTTTGACTTTGTGTGGTAAAATTAACAGGAACACAACGGGAATTCAATCGAACGTAAGGGAGAATGAACATGAGCGAGAAAATAATGCCCACCAAATTCGGGTACATCGAAGTACCTGCGCTGCGTTTTATCGGAATCGATGCGTGGCGGACAAAAGAGGAATGGAGCGACCTGTGGCGGCGTAAAGAGGAGTTCTTACCGACGCTCGAGGTGATGAAAAAGAACACAAGCTCCGTATTGCCATATACCTGTGCCTTTTTGCATCACGACGACGGCGATGTTGACGTTATCAATCGTTATTTGGTAGGTAAATTCTTCGAATGTGATACCCCTGTACCGGATGGGTATGATTTTCACGATTTAATGCCGCAAACGATTGCTTACGCTATATATGATGATATGGCGGAAGAAAAATTCTGGCAAAGATACGAGGTTACCCGCGATCGGATTTTGAGCGAGGGTATCTTGATTCCCTATCCTGTTGGCTATTGGCATTCCGAGGTTTATTTTGAGAAAACTCCGTTTACTGAAAAAGATGATCCGCCGTCACGCTGCGCAGTTTTGTTCGCTTGTAACAAAGGTAGG
>CAYOON010000086.1:5388-7319 GCA_964405595.1 uncultured Lachnospiraceae bacterium
AGGTGTTGTAGTGTTAGTACATGATTTTTTTGCAATTGATGAAGATGAGTTACAACAAGATATAATGAAAAAATATCATGATTTGTTTAGCCAATATGACATTATAAGAATATCGGATCGCTTTATTTTGAAAAATGCAGATTTTTTAGCCAAGACATTTGAGTGTTATTGGAATGATTTGAATACCCATGGAAAGGGTTTGAATTATTACGGAATTACATTATTAAAACCAGAACAAATTAGTGGTTTTGAAACAGCGGTATTAAATTGCAATAAAACAAAGAATCAGGAAAGCATTGCAAAACTAATAAGTTTGTGTGATATGGCAAAAAAGCACAATAAATTGATAGTTCATATAGGTATATAGTGAGTTGTAGCTTTAAGGAGTTATCATGGAACCCAAGGATTATATTTTGACCAAAATCGAAGGCGAATATGCTACGCTGATCGACAGAGAAAGCGGTGACGAGCTGTTTATCGCCATGGCACTGCTCCCCGAGGGCGTTGACATTGGTACGAAGCTGCATTTCGAAGATCTTTCGTATACGATCGTGGTTTGAAATTAACACAAAAAACGTTACAGGAGGCCGCTATGCCCGATATTTCCCTGCTGATCAAGCCGGCGTCCTCGCTGTGCAATCTTCGGTGCAAATATTGCTTCTACGCGGACGTCAGCGATCTGCGCAGCGTCCGATCCTTTGGGATCCTGTCGAATGAGACGGCGGAATGTGTGATTCGCCGGGCAATCGAAGCGACAGGAAATCACGGAAGGATCCATTTCGCCTTTCAGGGTGGCGAGCCTACCCTTGCCGGGCTTTCTTTTTTCAAAAATTTCACCGATCGGGTGACAAATCTTCTGCCCCCCGGCGTTTCTGCTGACTATTCGATCCAGACCAACGGTTTGCTGCTGGACGATGAATTTTGTGCCTTTCTTGCGGAGCATCGTTTCCTTGTTGGGCTGTCGGTAGACGGAGATCGGGAGTATCACGATGCCTGCCGCTGCGATGCTTCCGGCGGAACTTTTTCCCGCGTGTCCGGCGCGCTGAACCGTCTGCGTGTACACGGAGTGGAGTTCAATATTTTGACGGTTGTCACCGCACAGATCGCAGCCCATCCTCAAAAGCTCTGGCATTTCTGTCAAAAGAATCGGATCGACTATCTTCAAACGATTCCCTGTCTGCCTCCGCTGGAGAATCCCGAGGTATCAGATTTCTATACCCTGACACCCCGCAAGTACGGCAGATTTTTGAAGGATTTTTTTCGGATCTGGGCGAAGGAAACGGATGCGGGAAACTATATCAGCGTTCGGCTGTTCGATAATTATGTACATATGGCGATGGGTCAGGTGCCCGAGATGTGCGGTATGCGGGGATTTTGCACCGCGCAATTCGTGATCGAGGCCGACGGATCGGTCTACCCCTGCGATTTCTATGTTCTGGATTCGCTGAAGATCGGAAACGTATCCGAGAATTCCTTTGAACAGATGGCAAAATCCGAAGTCCTACGGGATTTTCTGAAAAAGGGAACGGAAAAGCCCCCGATCTGCCAAAACTGCCGCTTCTACGGAATCTGCGGAGGCGGCTGCCGGAGATACCGGGATCTGCTGCTCCGGGAGGAAAACTACTGCCCGATTGCCGATTTCCTGTCCGAATGCGCACCGGGAATCAAACAAATCGCAAATAAAATACTTCGCCATGAATATGGAGGCATCTATGAGTAAGAAACCGAACCTTGTCTACTTCTTCGCCGATCAGCTTCGACTGTGCAGCATGGGCTATTACGGGGATCAAGGGGCACAGACGCCCAACATCGACGCCCTGGCAGGCGCATCCTGCAATCTGATCAACGCGGTATCCGGGCATCCGGTTTGCGCGCCCTATCGTGCCAGCCTGTTTACCGGAAAATATACCACCTCTACCGGTATGGTCATC
>CAYOON010000087.1:0-7164 GCA_964405595.1 uncultured Lachnospiraceae bacterium
AAGGGCGGCAATCAGCCCGTAGGCAAGCAGTCCCAGGACTACTACTCGGCAGGATGCTCTTACACCCGTACCACGGGTATCTGGCAGACCGTCTTTATGGAGCCTGTAGATAAGTTCTATATCAAGAACATTCAGGTCGTCACCGACATCGAGAATATCGCCGCCGATCTGACCCTGAAGCTGAACAACTACGCCGTGGGCTGCAAGATCACCGCCGCCGCTTTCTACGAGGGCAAGCCCATGGGCGAGGCGTCCACCGTGGTGAACGCAATGTCCGCGAACATCCACCTTCCCCTTGCCGAGAAGCATCTGTGGGAGGTGGGTCAAGGGAGACTCTACGATCTGATCCTGAATGTCGAGTACGAGGGACAGGTGGTCGACATGGTTGACTCCTATTTCGGACTGCGCAGCGTGGCGCTGACCAACCGGAAGTTCCTGCTCAACGGCAAGAGCGTATTCGGCAGATGGGTACTGGATCAGGGCTTCTATCCCGACGGAATCTACACCGCTCCCACCGATGAGGCGTTGAAGAAGGACATCGAGTATTCCATGGCGCTGGGTTTCAACGGCGCAAGACTGCACCAGAAGATCTTCGAGCCCCGTTTCCTCTACTGGGCAGATAAGCTGGGTTATCTGGTCTGGGGCGAGCACGGCAACTGGGGTATCCGGATCTGGGATATTGGGCAGATCCGCAACTGGCTGCCCGAGTGGATGGAGTCGGTCGAGCGCGATTTCAGCCATCCGTCCATCATTGGCTGGTGTCCCTTTAACGAAACATGGGACAACGAGGGCAGACGGCAGTCTGACGATCTGATCAAGCTCTGCTGGCAGGTCACCAAGGCGATGGATCCCACCCGTCCGGTTATTGATACCTCGGGTAACTTCCATGTAGGTCCCTACACCGACATCTACGACATCCACGACTACGATCAGAACGTGCAGACCTACACCGAGCGGATCGGAAAGGGCGTGTTCGAGACCTTCAAGGATCGCCAGAGATGGTACGGTCAGCCCTTCTTCGTATCGGAGTACGGCGGAATCCAGTGGTCCATGGGCAAGGCAGGATGGGGCTACGGCAACGCTCCCCAGACCGAGGAGGAGTTCATTGAACGCTACAAGGGTCTTACCGAGGCGATGCTGAACAATCCCGACTGCTGCGCGTTCTGTTACACCCAGCTCTACGATGTGGAGCAGGAGCAGAACGGTCTCATGACCTACGATCGCACCTTCAAGTTCGATCCCGAAATCTTCGCCAAGATCAACAAACAGAAAGCTGCAATTGAAGATTGATTCGTATTTCCGTTTACGGGGGCGTTAGCCCCCGTAAACAAAAATATCTTTATACGAGCCAACGGCTCGTATAAAGATGAGGGCTTTGCCCTCTGTTTCGGCAAAGCCGAAACATTCACCCACCAGAGGGGCTTCTTGAAAGAAGCCCCTCTGGACTCCCCAAGAACTTTAATAAAACGGAGAATTATATGCCTATTTTTACCGATTACAAGGACGCTCCCGGGATTGTCAAACGGGAATCCCCGGTGCTTACGAGAAAGGACATCCCCTATCCCGCCGCGCTGATTTTCAACGCGGGCGTTACGAAATTTCAGGGCGAGTACGTCATGGTCTTCCGCAACGACTACGGCGACTACGAGAATCAGAAGCTGTCAGGTACCAATATCGGGCTTGCCCGCTCCAAGGACGGGATTCACTGGGATGTATCCGACAAGCCCTGCTTCTCTATGCGGGGAGAGGACGTTCTCGCGGCAGATGGCACCGCCCTCTTTCGTGGTGATGCCATCCATCGTGCCTACGATCCCCGTCTGACGGTGATCGACGGCAGATGCTACATGTGTTTCGCCGTGGACACCCGGCACGGGATCCGCGGAGGGATCGCCGTCACCGACGATTTCGAGAATTTTGAGGTGCTGTCCGTCTCCGCGCCCGACAATCGCAATATGGTGCTTTTCCCCGAGAAAATCGGCGGGGAATATCTCCGACTGGAACGTCCCATGCCTATTTACTCAAGGGGCGGGCGGGATCGCTTCGATCTCTGGAGCGCGGCGTCCCCCGATCTGGTCTACTGGGGCAAGAATCGACTGGTGCTGTCGGTGGAGCAGGTTCCCTTTGCCAACGATAAGATCGGCCCCGGCGCGCCACCTGTCAAGACCGACAAGGGCTGGCTGTGCGCCTTCCACAGCGTGATCCGCGACAACGAGCGCGGGAAACACGGCTGGGAGGATCGTTGGCAGAAGGTTTACTACGCGGGGATCATGCTGCTGGATCTGGACGATCCCACCAAGGTGATCGGCATGTACAAGGAGCCGCTGATCGCGCCGACGCTGCCCTATGAGAGAGACGAGGGTTTCCGTACTCATGTAATCTTCCCCGGCGGGATGATTCTGGAGCCGTCCGGCGAGGTCAAGATCTACTACGGCGCCGCCGACACGGTGGAAGCGGTGGCAACGGCAGATGTGAATGATCTCATAAAGCTCTGTCTGGAGTAAATAAGCGAAACTTTTTCGGATTCACACGTTTTATGTGTGAATCCGATTTTTTGTACAAGTTTACCTTGACAAAATCATGGAATTGTGTATAATATAGATAGAATCAAGCCGGAAGGAGATCTGTCATGGCAAGCAATCGAAAATCGACCGGAAGTCGGGGAAATTCCCGAACCGGAAAGCGGAAATCCGGCGGTAAATTGCACGTTTTCCCGCTCTATGCGGTTTTCCTGATCGCGGGACTGATCCTCGGGGCGATCCTTTACCGTCACGTCACCAAGGACGACGGTTTTGTCCTGATCGGCGATCAGACTGTGATTTACCATGTGGGCGATAACACCGACTATACCGATCCGGGGGCAAGGGTTACCCGTATCGGACTTGATTTTTCCGAAAAGATCAGTATAGAGACCAATCTGACGAAATCGGGAGAAAAATATATTGTGGATACCTCCGCGCCCGGAAGCTACTATATTTCCTATACCACCGATGTGCGCGGATTCGGCGGCGTGAAGCTGATCCGAACCATCCGGGTAATAGAAGACGAAGGAAACTGATATGGCAAAAAGAAGAAAAAAGAAAACCTCCCCACCGCCGGGCAAGATTGCGCTGATCTGCGTGATCTGCCTGCTGATCGGTGTTGTCGGCGGATTCCTCATCGAGGCAATGATGGCAGAATCCCCGACCGAACAGGATTCCCCGAAGGGATCGGCATCGTTCACATCGGATAGCCTGCAATTCCACTTCCTTGAACTCGGCAACAAGTACACCGGCGACTGTACCTACATAAAAGCGGGCGATAACGACATCCTCATCGACGCCGGATCCAAGCGTTCCAGCATTGAGACCATCGACACCTATCTGAAGCAGTATGTGACCGACGGAACGCTGGAGTACGTTATCGTGACCCACGCCCACGAGGATCACTACGCCGGGTTCGCCACAAACGAGAAAACCGACAGTATTTTCGATCTCTACGAATGTGAAACCATCATTGACTTCGCCATGACCAATCAGGCGGAGAGCAGCGTCATGTATTCCAACTACAAGAGAGAGCTTGCCGATGAAATCGCCGCCGGGGCGACCCACTATACCGCCGCCGAGTGTATCGAAACGGGAAATTCCATCTTTGATCTGGGCGACGGCATCACCATGGAAATCTTGGACAGCTCCTATTATACCAATCGTTACCCCAATGGTGAGAATAACTACTCGGTCTGCACCCTTTTCAGACAGGGCGATCGGAGCTTCCTCTTTACCGGCGATCTGGAAAAGTCCGGCGCGGAGTATCTGGTCGAGATGAACGATCTGCCGAAGGTCACGCTCTATAAAGCCGGCCATCACGGCTCCAAAACCTCGTCAAATAAGGCGCTATTGGAGGTCATTCGGCCCGAGTACGTCTGTGTCTGCTGCTGCGCAGGCAGTCCGGAGTACACCAAGGTAAACGAGAATCAGTTCCCGACGCAGGATTTCATCGACCGGGTCGCGCCCTATACCGACAAGGTCTACGTTACCACCCTCTGCACCGATTACGAGAATGGGAAGTTTACCTCTATGAACGGAAATATCACGCTGACCTCGGACACATCGGGGGTGCGGGTGGACTGCTCTGGCGATCCCCGTCTTCTGCGGGAGAGCGACTGGTTCGCCGCCTGCCGAACCTGCCCGAAAGAATGGAAAAAAGATGACTAACCCCCTTTAGAAAGGTTATGACTGCTATGAAACGATTGCTTGCATCCCTTATGAGTCTGCTGCTCGTCACGGCGGCACTGCTGTCCTGCGCCGGAAAGCCGGATCCCGCCGATCAGATACAGTCCGAATCGGATACCAACGCGCTGACCTCCGCAAGTACCGGGGTGCAGACCACCGGGCAGACCGCTTCCTCTGCGGATCCCACGGAGCCGCCCGTGCCCGTGATTGATCCCGACGCAAGCTATCTGACCGCCGATTATTCCTCGGTCAGCGGCGAAACGGTGAACCGCTATCCCCGGCTCACCAATCTGCCCGCGCTCTACATCACGCTGGACGAGGGACGCTCCATCGGGGACGTTCCCCACAGCGTATACGTTCCCGGCAGCTATACCTTCGTCTCCGATTATGTGGAGGACAGCTATTACGAACTCCCCATGAACATCAAGGGGCGGGGCAATTACTCATGGAGTTTCTATCAGAAACCCTACACCCTGAAACTGGATCAGAAGGCAAATTTCCTCGGTATGGGGGATGCCAAGAAGTGGATTCTGGTGACCGTCAGTTCGGACAGAACCATGCTTCGAAACTACATGACGCAGAAGTTTGCCAAGGAACTGGGTCTGCCCGGAACCTGCGATAACGAGTATGTGGATGTGATCGTCAATGGCTCCTATCACGGCACCTATGTGCTGACCGAGAAGATCGAATTCGGCGAGGATCGGATCAATGTCGCCAAGGATCAGGGGATCCTGTTCGAGATCGAGATGGTCTACCGCCATTCCTGCGAGTACTGCGTCGTCATGTACGAGGACAAACATAATCGCGATACCAGCGTACATCTGGAGATCAAGGACTACAAAAACGAGGACATGGAGAACTGGCGGGCGCACGAAAAACTGCAAAAAATCAAGGAACTGCAAACCTACTTCGACAGGATCGGCAAAGCCATGCAGACGGGCGACTATGCCACAATCGAAAAATACATGGACGTGGGTTCCTTCGTGAACTGGTATCTGCTCAACGAGATCACGAGAAACTACGATAGTGCCTTCGTGACCTCCTGCTACTGCTTTATCGACGAAAACGAGATCCTGCACATGGGTCCCTGCTGGGACTACGATACCTGCTACGGCGCCCAGTTCGGCGAATCCCAAGGGCAGCATATTCAGGACGCCCCTTGGTTCGGCTGGCTGTTTAATAACTGTCCGGAGTTTGTGCAAAAAGTGAAGGAACGCTGGACAGAACTGCGGACGAACGGTATGATCGACAAATTCCTGTCCGATATTGACGTGACGAGGGAGTATATCGCCATGTCCGAGAAGATGGAGCATACCAAATACCCCGAAAGCGAGGTTCATTCCTACGGTTCCTACGACGAGGCGATCCAGTTCCTAAAGGATTGGTTGGACGTCCGGTTGAAATGGATGGATTCGGAGTTTCTCTTGAAAAAGTGACCGTATCAACCAATGCGTTATTGACAAATCGCAGAAAATACGCTAAAATAAAGACATCACAGAGATGTGAAATCTGAAAGAAACCAAGGTTTCTTTCAGATACGAGTTTGTGAAATCATGAAAGGAAGGAGGCGATGAATATAATGAAGACCGTTATATTGCTCGCCTTAATCGGCGAGTAATATCCGAAAAGGCGGGGCGACCCGCTGTGACAAATCGGATCAAAGCTGCACATCCGTGCAGCTTTGATCCGATGGGGGTCAGTATGGATATTAGGCTGGGAAAACGGATTAAAGAGCTGCGGATTGCCGGGGGATACACCCAGCGGCAGATCGCGCAGAGTCTGGCGGTAACGGTACAGGCCGTGTCGAAGTGGGAAAACGAGCTGAATTACCCCGATATTTCGTTACTTCCCGAAATTGCGGAGCTTTTCGGCGTGACCATTGACCGGCTCTTCCGCTGAAACCGAAGGAGGCTATAGCAGACGCTATAGCCTCTTTTCCGTTGATAATCATAACCAACAGTTGATTATTTTATCGCCCGCATACCAAGCTGATCGGACAGCATATACAGTTCGCCGTCGTCTCCGGTTACGAAGGTGTATTCCACCGACGCTCGGTCGCCCTCGGGAAGGTTGGTTGCTTTGTAGAAGCGGCGCAGTCCGTCTTCGGCGGGGAAGTAGCCCTCGCCGACGCCCTCGTACTCGCACAGCTCGTAGATCGCATCCGGTTCGTTCTCGAAATGGTGTACGGCTTTGATGATACCCACGCCGGGTGCGAAATAGTACTCCTTCTTGCCGCCCCGGTAGAATTGTCCGCCGCTCAAACCTTTGATGTTCAGCGACAGTTCCAGACAGTCGTCGAAGCTGCCCGCCGGGGTGGTGACGGTTCCTACCTTCGTGACCTTCAGATCGGTTTCGATGGGGTCTAAATATGGATTTTGATGGATCACGCATTCCTGCTCCTCGGCAAGTCCGTCATGCCATAGAACGCCCAGCGCGTCCAACAGAATATCGTAGCAGAAGTTGGCGCAGATGGCGTGAGTTGGATTTTCTTTCCATGCAAAGCTGAAAATCCCATCCGTTGTGATTGTTGTTCTGTCGCCGTCCTTCAGTACAAGCCAGTTTTTGAAAAAGTTCCAGACGCCATCCTCCGTTCGATCAGGGTTCAATTCTCCGGAGGAGGACAGAATCCGCTCCATTGCACGGCAGGCTACCTTTGTGTGGGCGATCTCGCAGGGCGTCTTTGCCAGCGCCTTCATGCGCTCCATCTGCGGACGGACGTCGGCGAGATGTTCGTTTCCGTCAGCATCCCGCGTGCAATATTGACTGCGCAGGGCAATCGACATATCCAGCCAGCTGTCGGGATTGTATTCGTATCGTAGTATATGATGGTAGTCGGAAACCACAACCGAATCCGCATCGGCATGGGTGACCACCGTGGATGAATAACCGTCGAAGTAGGAAGAATCACAGTCGCAGACGTAGTCCCAGCGGTTTCCGGCGCAGAGGGGGAGCAGTC
>CAYOON010000088.1:0-853 GCA_964405595.1 uncultured Lachnospiraceae bacterium
CGCCCGCCGCGTAGCCCGACAGAACGATCAGACCGCCGCCCGACCAGCCGTGGTTCTTACTGCCGTCGCCGCCCCAGCCCTCCGAGAAGGTGGGATCGTCCAGCGGAACGTCCTTGGCGTAGCTTTCCTTCATGCGCTGCTCCGCCTCGGCGGTGTAGCCCATGATGTAGAGCGCCTCGATGGAATATTTGACCATATACGGGCTTGCATACTGATTTTTCACGAGAATATCGCGGATTTTGGGGTATTTATCGGGAGAAACCAGTCCCGCGTAAACAGCAAGCGCCTGTCCGCGGTCGTCGGCAGGGCCGGTGTAGGTGGAGGAGCGGTATTCCTTCCCGTTCCAGAACATCGCGTCAAACTTGGACTTCATGGCATCCCGTACTGCCGTGTAGGTCGCGAGATTTTCGCTGTCCCCCAGCTCCTCGGCAAACTTGCAGAGGGTATCCATTCCGATATACGCCCAGATGTTCAGCGAAAGCTGCTGATCCATATTGGGACCCCAGTCGATCCAGTTCAGGTGCATGGTATTGGTGCCGTCCGCGCGAACAAAGGGATCGGTGAAGTTCTGCATATCCAGATTGAAGGTCGCCATGTACGCCTGCAATGCGGGATAGGCCGTTTTGAGGGTCACCAGATCGCCCGACCAAAGATAATACTGGAACCACGCCATGACGCCCGCCAGCGACTGTCCGGTCAGCTCGGCGTACTCGTTGTAACGGAAGGTGGCAGGCGCAGTGGACGGGATGATCCCGTCGGCATTCTGCCAGTTGATCCGGGTGGATATATCCTTGCGCACCGCGTCCAGGACCGTAGGCGACATGGAATAGTAGGCGATCATCATCTCGTTGAC
>CAYOON010000088.1:863-7159 GCA_964405595.1 uncultured Lachnospiraceae bacterium
GGTCGGGGCAGTCCATGAAGGTGTCCCGGATGTTGACGTAGGCGGTATCCCGGGCTTTCGTCCACAGGGTGTTGAAGAATTCGTCGTCGCTGACGAAGGAGCCGTCGAATTCGGTATTATAGCCGCTCTGCCGGTAGCCGATCTCGATAACCTCCACGCCGGAGGGAATCACGAAATCCACATACCACCAGTTGATCCAGGCCAGCGATTCGAACGACTGCACCACGCTCTCGCCGTTCGCGCCGCCTTTTGTGGTGTAGGTCACCGATGTGGTGCCGGAGTTGGGCGAGCTCATGCGAATCGTCTTGCCGGCGGGTGCCTTTACCTTGATGTAGGGGGTAAACTGGATGTTTGTGGGGAGTTTCAGCCGATATTGGGTGTCGCTGATCTTGGTAACCTCGCTGTCCTTCAGCGAATAGGTGGCAAGATCCCACACCTTCCACTCGGGGATGGTACGCGGCCAAAGCTCGTTCCACGGCTTATCTCCCGCTTTGCCGATCACCTTGGCATTCTCCCAGCCGGACACGTCGAAATTCGGGCTCGCGAAATCGTCGTACCCCTTTCTCGCGTCGTATACGATGTGATATTCCTGCGCGTACCCGCCGACCACCTCAGAGGGCTGATAGCCCAGATGGCGGCTGGTCTTCCAGCTTTCGTCCGAGATCACCAGCTGATTCCCCATCTGGGATTCGAACAGGAATCCGCCCTTGCCGCTGCCTACATGGGAATGTCCCTCGTTACCGAAATACCAGACCAGTGCCACGATGGTGTTCTTGCCCTTTTTGAGGTAGGGGGTGATGTCCACCTCGTCGTAGTAGGTAGCCACCTCGCCGAGCATCTGGGTCAGATTGGGCTGGTTGGGATTTTTCTCGGTGTAGATGTTCTTATTGAGCAGAGCGGCGCCCCGCTTGAGCTGTCCCTCGTAGACCGCCATCTCACCGTTGATATAAAGCCAGTATTTGGTATCCGCCGCGATCATGGCGGTTACCTTTTCGGGAACCTTGTCCAGCTCCACCTCCTTGCGGAAGATCATCCAGCGGTTGCCCTGCCCGTTATCGGAGGGGTTCCAGATCCAGTTTGCCTTGAAATCGTGAGAACTCTTCACGAAGGCGTCCTCCCCTCTCGCCACAACCGCGGAAGCGTTGTTCGGCAGATTCCCGGACGAGGCGTGCGAGAATACCGCCGCCGTAGGTCCGACGATCCCCGCTGTCAGGAGGAAGGTCAGAAGCGAATAAAAATATCGTTTCATTTGTTTATTCATATGATTTCATCCTTTCCGTTTTTTATCTCTATTATAAACAAAAAGAGCAAAAAACGCATTAGGTTTTTTTGCTCTTTTTCATAGGGGGGATTTTTACTTTTGCTTCACATCAAAGGCGAGGCGTCTGCGCTTAATCAAGCAGATACCCGCAGCAATCGCAGTACCGCCGAGACAAACGAGAGCAGGAAGTGTGCTGCCGGTCTCAGCCGGATTCGGAACAACCGGATCGGAAGCCGATGTGGTATCGTATACCTCGAATTCGGACAGCTTGATATTATGGGTGAGCTTTTCCATGTAAAGACGGACGTATCTGGCAGTAACCGAGTCAAAATCAAGAACCACGGGATTGATATCCGATTTCGGGGTATTGGTTACGGTCTTTACGGTTTTCCATGTTTCGCCGTCGTCGGAAACCTGAATCTGGTAGTTTTCAGGGAAATATACACCCAGCGGGTAGGCTTCATTTTCAACCTGACCGTTCAGCGTCTTTACCGAGTAAACCTCATGCGAGGGGTAGATAACTACTTCGTTGAACTTGCTGCCTGCGCCCAGATCAATGGTAACCTGAATATGCGCATCCGCACCGCCGTCCAAAGCAGGGGTGTCGAGACTGTTGTGGTAGCCTGCGAACTGACCGTAATCCAGATTGGTGGTACTCAAATTCATCCGGTCGCCGTCGTTGAAATAAGTCAGATTCCATGCGCCGCTGTCGATATGGGAATCGCTTTCAACGGGCTTTCCTGCCGCTATATTCACCGGACGGTCCGCTTTGTCGAGATTGTAGACCTCCATCTCGGTCAGCTTCATAGCGTAGTTATAGGCATCTCTGTTCAGTTTGGTAGCGTAAATCCGGACATATTGAGCGGTTTGGGAAGCGAATTCAAAGGTTTGGGGAACATACCCCGCCGTAGAGGTGATGGCATAGTCGGTCTTGGTAACCACAGATGTCCAGTTCTGACCGTCATTGGACACCTGAATTTCGAAGTCAACCGGGAAAATGCCAGCCGTTGTAGGCGTAACCACTACCGTATTGAAAGTAACTTTCTTTCCGAAGTTGTAGCCTACATACTGGGGTTCCTGATCTGCTTCGTTACTGTAATACATACTGTGATAGCCGCCGGCCTTGCCGTTTCCGAGGGAACCGACCGTCTCGATGGGATCGCCGTCGTTGATGTTGGCAAGCCCCCAGTTGTCGTTCGGATCCTCATGAGAGTAGTAAGCTAAAACCTCTACCCCGTCTCCAAGCGCCAGATTCGTGTCCCCGTTCGTCCCAGCCGCGAAAGCGGACGTGGGAAGCAGGGCTGCACACAATCCTGCCAAAAGAAGAGCTGCTGTGATTTTTTTCATAGTTTTGATTCCTTTCCTGATTTTATTTGCCAACGCTTTCGATTTTTGCTTTCATTGGCATCCTTCACCCTCATTATAAACGAAAAAAGCAAAAAACGCATTAGGTTTTTTGCTTTTCTTTTTAGGGGGATTTTTACTTTTGGTTCTCTTCTGAAACGTGCTTTCTCCGATATTCTCCCGGTGTCATTCCGGTCTGCCGTTTAAAGAGATCGTAGAAATGCTTGGTATCGGAATATCCCACATTCAGCCCGATCTGGGAGGCGGGAAGGTCAGTTCCGACCAAAAGCCCGCAAGCCTTCTCCAGTCGGATTTCCATGAGCATTTTCGATGCCGATTTTCCGGTTTCCTCCTTGAATATCTTATTGAAATAGCTGGTGCTCACATAGGAGCGTTCCGCCAGCAGCTCGCAGGTGATAGGAGCGGCGTACTCGGACTGCATATAGCGAACCGAGCTGTCTACCACCAGCTTTCGCAGTACGGGCGCATTCGTAGTCTGCCGGGCACTCTCCTTGTAGAGACGAAAAGCCAGTATCAGTAATTTTGTCAGATCCGAGCGCAGAACCTGCTTATAGCCGTTTCCCTTTGCCTCGTATTCCTCCAGCATATCCTCCAGAAGCGCCCCGATCTTGCGGGAACGTCCGCCGGTTAATTTGATATAGTTTTTGGGATCATCCTCGGAATAGAAGGAATGGAATAAATAGTGATAGGCAACATCCACGAAATCCTTGCAGTCTGCAAAGGTACTATCGATGGCGGAAGGATGGAAGATGCAGTTGAGCATCACTACAGGCATACTGCCCTTGACGGTATATTCATGGGGTACATGGGCGTTCAGAATGAAAAAATCGCCCTTCTTGATGTTGTCTTTCTCGCCGCCGACCATGTGATAGCCGGTTCCCGAGACAACATAGGCAAACTCAATGAAATCGTGAGCGTGCAGTCCGCTGCGCTTCCGTGTCACCGCTTTCAGCATGGTAATCGTCTCGCCGTTTTTCATGAACTCCGCCGTTTTAAAGGTAACATACTGCATGATCGGCACCTCCGAATTTTGATCCGATTCCATTATAACACCATATCGAAAGAAAGTCAAGTATATCTGCTTCCATGCGTTTATCGCAGCTGCTTTTACATGAACTTGTACAAAAAACCGCTCCGCAATCGGATCACCGTTTGCAGAGCGGTTTTCATGCTTTTTTTGGGTGCGCGAACGTATTACCCCCGATCAGGTTACAGGGAGAATTGTCCGCCGTCCTCGTTTAACCCTCGGTAGGACTCTTGAAGAAGCCCGCTACCGTCCAGTCGGCGTGGTCGTTTGCGTTGGTACTGCCGCCGTCGCGCCCCTCAAAGGCGTACAGCCGGATTTCCTTTGCGCCCTTCGGAATGTCGATGTCAAACACATAGTGTTCCCCGATCTTGATCAGCGAGGAGCTGTCCGCCTCTGCGCCGTCGATATAGATGAAGAACATCATGGTCTGATTTCCCGACTTCTCCAGATCGCAGCCGGCAACCGCCAGGAACTTTGTTGCTCCCGAAGGAATGCTCATGACAATACTGGAGGTAGCATGGGTTCCGATGCCGTGGGTAAAGGTCTTTCCGGCAAGGGTCAGGGTGTTTCCTTCCACCGATTTGTTCTTCTGGATGGAGCCCCAGCCGATGGTCGCTTCCTTCCAGTCGAGATCGGTAGCGAAGGTATCCACCGTATCCTCCGACCAGTAGATGAACTGCTCGACCGTCTCGGCGTAGCAGACGCCGTCCTGTACCAGATAGGCCTTCAGCGTCAGATAGTAGTGCGAGGACTCGGGAACCGTAAACTCGCTTAATGGAACAGCATCCGCCAGCGTGGAGTTCTTCCCTGCCGAAACGTATACCGAAGGGCTGTCGTAGGAGCTTGCCGTGAAGCTGACCTTCACTTTGTCGCCCGTAGTGATAACCTTACAGGTATCAGCGGTAAAGGTCAGGATCGGCTCGGCAGAGTAATTATCCATGCTGCCCAGATTGTACACCGCCGTATAACCCAGCCGCAGCAGACTGTTCACTGCCTGCGCAGACCGTTTCGCCGCGGAGCAGTAGACCACGATCGCCTGATCCTTATCCGGAACCAGTTTCCCGATCTCCTGTGCTACCTTGGTATAATCCAGGTTGATCGCCCCGTCCAGATGGCCTGCCGCATACTCCTCGGCTGAACGCACGTCCAGCAGAACCGCACCCTTCGAGATCAGCGACTTTGCCGTCATGGCGCCTACGTTGTAATCGGACAGCGAGACGGTATTTACGTCGATTTCCTGCATAGCTGTCAGCGGTAAATTCTCCCCGTTCCAGAGATAAACCTGCAGCTTGCCCACAAATCCCGCGGGTACGTCCGGCGTGATCTCCGCCCGGACGG
This sequence comes from uncultured Lachnospiraceae bacterium, assembly GCA_964405595.1. Classification (GTDB taxonomy): domain Bacteria; phylum Bacillota; class Clostridia; order Oscillospirales; family CAG-272; genus CAKSQF01. Next base: position 5,855 of record CAYOON010000088.1, read on the forward strand.
CGCCGCTTGTCTCCACCTTTTTGGAGTTGACAAACACGGTCTTGCCGTCGGGATCCTTCATCACGGTGTGAAGAACCGCGCCTTCGCCGGCAACGGTAGCGTTGACAACCGCTTTCAGTCCGTTATCATCCTTTTTCAGCACGGGCGCGCGGAGGGTATCCGCCTTGACCGCAATGTCCAGCGCAACGCCTTCTACATTGACGCTTTCGGTATTGCCCAGCTTTCTCGTCACTGTCCACCGCAGATACGCCTTGGTGGGAATATCGCTGGAATAGGTCATGGTCACCAGCTTATCCACCTTTTTGTCGGCTCCGCCGCGTACAGTTTCGGAGGCGATCACCTTGCCACCCACGATCATCTCGATCTTTATATCCGCCGAGAAGGAGCCGACCGCCACGGAAAGCGTCCGCACGTTCTGATCGCAGGGGGTGGATACGATCATGTAGGCGCCCACATTGGCGACGCCCAGCCCGTTTGTGGACGATCCGCTCTTTGAACTTCCGTCCCCGTTGGTCCATGTGTATCTGGCGGCGGCGTTATCGTAGGAAACGTAGGAACCGTCGTAAGTAAGGCTGATCTCGCCCGCGCCGTCCCGCATCTTTGTAGAGGTGCTCGCATAGTGAACCCAGTCGTACTTACCGAGCGTCGTCAGATTCACGGTAGACGGCTTCGCCGAGATTTCCATGGAAGCGGTGGGATTGGAGCCGTCCTCGGTCAGCATATCTTTAAAAGCATCATCAGAGGATACAGGGGTTCCCTCGGCGGTCAGCATCACCGTTCCGTGGGCGGGAATGGTCACGGTGAAGCTGTCACCGGTGGAAATGTTCTCATGCGCCCACAGATCGCGTGCCGCGGTTACGCCCGCCAGACCCAGCTCGGTAAAGGATACCGTCACGGTCGTTTCTTCGTTGGCGCGATTCAGCAGCGCGATCGCCTTTTTGCCCGATCCCGCCGATCCCAGATCCTTGGTCCACGCTTCTACCTTACCGTAAGTGGCGGCAATGGTCGCCTGAATGCAGGCGGGATCCTGATCCAGCGCGATCAGCTCGGCGTTGGAGATGATGGAGAGAGTTTCCTCGGAGATGCAGCTCAGATCCATACCCAGCATCAGGGGCGTGGACATCATGCACCACATAGCGAAGTGGGATTTGTCCTCTTCGTAGGTCATTCCGTTGCCTATCTGCATCATGTCAAGGTCGTTCACATGACCGGGGCCGTCTTATTTTGCCAGCGTCTTGATTCTGCAGATCCGATAGAGAACGGAATCAAAATTGTTATCAATATCGCCGCCCGTGCGCCAGGAAT
>CAYOON010000089.1:0-7092 GCA_964405595.1 uncultured Lachnospiraceae bacterium
GGAAGATATTCTGGCAATGGTAAAATTCAGTCTGGAGGAACGAGAATGAACGCACTTGAAATCAAAAATCTTACAAAAAACTTCCCCGGCTTCACGCTGGAGAATCTGAACCTGACCCTGCCGGGCGGTTGTATCATGGGGCTGATCGGCGAGAACGGCGCGGGGAAGAGTACCACCATCAAGCTGATTTTGGATATGCTCCACAAGGACGGCGGCAGTATTTCCATCCTCGGGCGGGATAACGGCGACGACATTCGATTGACCAAAGAGGACGTGGGCGTTGTCATGGACGAGGTGGGGCTCCCCGGCTGCCTGAACACAAAGCAGGTGGGGAAGATCATGCAGCACACCTTCCGGAACTGGGATAACGGCGAGTACGCCCGCCTGTTGGGGAAGCTCGATCTGCCCGACAACAAGCCCTTCAAGGATTTCTCCCGGGGTATGAAGATGAAGCTGGGGATCGCGATCGCCCTGTCCCACGGGAGCCGTCTCCTGCTGTTGGATGAAGCGACATCCGGGCTGGATCCCGTCGTGCGGGACGAGGTGGTGGAGATGTTCAACGAGTTTACGAGAGACGAGGATCATTCGATCCTGATCTCGTCGCACATCGTCAGTGATCTGGAAAAGCTGTGCGACTATGTGGCGTTCCTGCGCAAGGGAAAGCTGATTCTCTGCGAGGAAAAGGATCGGCTGTTGGAGGAGTACGGAATTCTCCACTGTACCGCCGAGCAGCTCGGGGCGCTGAACCCGGAGGCGATCCGGTACAAAAAGGAGTCGCCCTACGGGGTGGAAGCCCTCGTGCTCCGTCGGAAGGTTCCCGTGAGCCTGTCCGTCAGCCCGGTCGGCATCGAGGAACTGTTTGTCTATATGGTAAAGGAGGCAAAGTGAGATGAAGGGTCTGATTTTGAAGGATTTTTATATGATCGTGAAGTATTGCCGGGCATATCTGCTCATCGCGGCGGTTTTCATCGCCGTATCCTTTGCGGGTGATGGGAATATGTTTTTTGTCGCCTACCCCTGCCTCCTTTCGGGGATGATTCCGATTACGCTGTTGGCCTACGACGAGCGCAGCAAATGGCACGAATACAGCGGGACGCTGCCCTATTCCAAGGCGCAGATCGTCTCGGGAAAATATCTGACTGGGCTGATTATGCAGCTTGCTATTCTGGTATTGACCGGTATCGTGCAGGCGGTCAAAATGAGCGTAAGCGGGGTTTTCGATCTGAAAGAGTACATGACGTTGCTGACCATGCTTTTGATCTTGTCCTGCACAACGTCCGCGCTCTGCCTTCCGCTTATATTTAAATGGGGCGTGGAGAAGGGTCGGATCGCCTACTATGTGGGGATCGGAATTATTATATCGACCTACTTTACCGTAATGAGCATTTTAGGGGGAAAACTCCCCGAGGCAGGGAGATATGGCGGCATTCTGCCGCTTGCCGGGATCGCCGTCTACGCGCTGTCGTGGTGGCTGTCCGTTGTGTTCTATAAGAAGCGGGAAATCTGAAGCGTCTTTGAAAACGACAAAAACGGTATTTCAAGTTTATACACTCTACCTATAGTTCAGCGAAGGTCGCTAGTCAGCAGAAAGCGAGGGGGAAGAATGATCTCAAATGCCGAACACTCTTCCCCCTCGCGCTCCCCTTTCACTTGGCTGCCGCCGTCGGCATCGGTTCGTCTCTGCTCCCCATGTCAGGACTTTATCCCCACATGTTCCAGCAGATGCCGACGGGATGAAGTCAGCGGTAATTTAAAGTTTTTTGTTGTATCAACCCAGTCAAAATCGGGCACAAATGCCTGACTTTGGCTGGGTTACTTGCTGGAAAGAGGGCTTTTTTACAGCTCCTTTTTTATGTTTTTGTGAATTTTCTGCAAAGTCTGCCAAATCCACCTTGACAAAGCCAGACTATCGTGATAGTATATACTACAGTAATAGTCTGAAGGAGCGTGTACGAAATGCAGAAACTGTTTGATAGCGAGATCAAGGTCATGGAGATCATCTGGGCAAACGAGCCGATCTCGGCGAAGCAGGTAAGCGTCATTGCCGCCGAGACAATCGGCTGGAACAAGAATACCACCTATACGGTGATCAAAAAGCTGGAATTGAAGGGCTTCCTCAAGAGGGAGGAGCCGGGATTCATCTGCACCTCGATGATCTCCCGACACGAGATTCAGCAGGCGGAGATGAAGTCTCATATCGAGAAATTCTTCGGCGGATCCAAAAAGGCACTCTTTTCCGCTCTTCTGGAGGATGAAAAGCTCACCGAATCCGAGATCCGGGAGCTGCGTGAAATGATCGAAAAGAGGTGAACCCATTGCTTACGGGATTCTTCTATTGGCTGTTCAACATGTCGATTTCGGCCGCCATCGTCGGGATTTTTGTCCTGCTGCTGTCGAAAATCCGCCGGATCCCCCGCCGGATCGTTCATCTGCTATGGGCGATCCCCCTTCTGCGGATGTGGATCCCCGTGGGGATGAAAAGCCGGTACAGCTTTCTATCGATTTTCACGAGGATTACCACGAAAACGGTCGTCGTATCGGTTCCCGTGTCAGTTCCCGTGTTTGATGGGAGACCGTTTTTTACCTGTATGAACAGCGTGCGGGCGGTTAACGGTTATTTCCCCTTGACCTACAAGGTTGATCTGGTGGAAAAGGTGTTTCAGGTTGCCGGGATCGTCTGGATTGCCGTTGCCGCGGCACTGCTTGTGGGTGTGCTGATCTTTTATCGGCTTTCCCTGTGGGAGATCGAGGATGCCCGCCCTCTGCGGGATAACATCTACCTGTCGGACAAGGTCACAACCCCAGCGGTCTACGGGATATTCCGATCGAGGATCGTCCTGCCTCGGGAATACGAGCCGGACGAGCTGAAATTCATCCTCCTGCACGAAAATGCGCACATCCGGCGAAGGGACAATCTGTGGCGGATGGTCGCGATCGTGACCGCCTGCGTCCATTGGTTCAATCCGATGTCGTGGCTGTTTCTGCGGGCGTTTCTGGTAAATACCGAGCTTGCCTGCGATGAAGCGGTACTCCGGAGCTGCGGGGATGCCGAAAAGAAAAACTACGCCTCGGCACTGCTGGATCAGGCGGAAAGCCGGTCGGTATACGCCAGCGCCTTCGGCGGAGCCAAACTCCGGGTGCGGATCGAGCGGATTCTCTCCTATAGAAAGATGTCGGTTTTCGCCACGGTCAGCTTCGCGATCCTTGCCGTTGTGATCGCGTATATTCTGTTGACAAACGCTGTTTGAAGGGGGTATTTTTATGATGAAATCAATAAAAACTGCGATTTCTGCCCTTATCGCCGCGATCCTTTTGCTGTCGGTGGTTTTCACGCTTGCCGGATGCTCGTCCGATCCAGACGGTCAGACGGGAACAATGAAGGCAGAAGATCTCTTCGATCGGGAAATGACGCACAAGCCTACCGAAGAAGAGATAAATGCTTTGCGTGAGCGCATTCGGGACGGTGAGCTAAAATACGCTGAAGTGGTGGAAGCGATCGGGCGTCCGCATGGCAGCGGTCCTACCGGTGTATTTTCGGGAACTTGGGAAACGACAACCGGAAAGACATACTGTATTATGTTTACGCCTTCGGAAGATGCGCCGCCATACGGCACGGCAGATTATTTTTGGATACATAGTCATTACGGGATGGCGTATTATATTTTCAGACTGCTTGGTGCACCTTTACCGGCTGTAATGGCAAAAGAGGAATTCTTCGATCCGGAACGAACGCATAAGCCCACCGATGAAGAGGTACAGGCGATAAAGGCTCGCATTAATGAACAATGGGCGTTGGTCAGGCAGCGTTGGGAGGAACTCGGTTCGCCTGCGATCGAAAACTTCGTGGATTTTGCCGATGAACAGTGCCTTGATCTCATAATTTTTTCCGATGTAGTGGATGCTATCGGTCGTCCGCATTGTCAAAATCCGGAAACCGGAATGGGTTGTTTTCAATGGGAAACAACCAGCGGCGCGGTGTGGGATTTCACATTCAGCGTACAGAAAAGTGGAGAGCCCCTTGGCGAATCGGAAGAGCAGGATTATTGGATATATGCGTATTGGGGTATTGCGCAATACGAAAAGGAGGCATGATTATGAAATCAATGAAGCAGATCATTTCGACCATTGTCGGTGCGGTTCTTCTGCTGTCAGCGGCTTTCTCTCTTTCCGGATGCTCGACCGGGGATGCAGCAGAGCCGCTGGATACCGAAGAGCGGACGATGACGGAGCTTGAATTCTATGATGTATTTTTAAAACACAAACCCACCGAGGAAGAGATGTTGGCTTTACAGAAACGCTTGAACGCGGGCGAAAATATTAAGTTTTCCGAGGTCGTAGAGCTTATCGGAAGACCGCACTATGGCGGGATTACCGGGCTGTATTCGGTGAATTGGGAAACAATAGAAGGATCGGTCTATACCGTTGCGTTTGGTCTGCCCGCAGTGTCAGCAGCAGAACGCGGATCAACAGATTGGTTGATTGACCGATACGGCATGGCATTGTATGTAAGCCAGATGTATGCCGCGAAGGAAGGGGGATTCTTTGATTCGGAGATGATCCACAAGCCAGCCGACGCGGATGTGGAAAGGCTTGAAGAGGGAATGGCGATTTACGAGGTTTTCGAAATCCTCGGCCGTCCGCACCGTGCGATCGGGTCGAATACTACAATTTTTTATTGGGAAACCGACGCCGGAAACCATATTCGCGTCTTTCCCAGTTCGGTACGCGTAGGCGGTTTTCGGAGTGCTTTATGGGCATATGAGGTAATGGACTATGTTCTGACCTTTGACTGTTCTTCTGTCGATCCCGTAGACAGGGAAGCCGAATAATTCTTACACAAATTCAGTTGCTGAATAAGGAGGTATAAAAATGTCAAATTTCAAAAAATACTGGCTTATCACCCTGATTGGAACGATCTTGCTTTGCGCCTATCCCATCTACATGGGCGTTCGCGTGGTTTACGAGATGGCTACGCAGGGCGCGATTTTGCAGGAGCATTACCCCAAATACACCATCCCCTATGTGCCGATTGCCATTGCCGTGATCGCCGCGGTCGCGCTGATGCCGTTGATTTTCCGATTGGCGAAAAAGTTCTCGTCGCTTGCTGCATCCCTCTTCTCACTGGGCGTTTTCTTCGTGGCGGAATTGCTGTTTGAAAGCAGAATCCTCGTGACCACGACGATTATTACGGAGGTCGATTACGCAACCTTGGAGGGCTGGCAACTGCTTCTTTGCGCGCGCCCGGTGATTTATGAAAAGGCGAATATCACAGCAATCGACCTTCTGATCGGCAACTACAGCCCGACCTTTAAAATCCATTTCTACATGATTTCCGCTGTCCTGATTCTGGGAATTCTGAACTGCCTGTACGGTTTCGCGCAGATGATCCGCACGAAGAACTACTCCAGACGCAAAGCCCTGACCGTTCAGGCGGCATGCACGGCAGCTTTCCTCGGACTTTGCATACTCGCTTGCTTCACAGCCTTTTTCCGGGACGGCAGAATCAACGTTTCGCCGGTGTCCGCAATCCTGATGTGCCTGTTTTTCGCCCTGCTCGGCGTTACGGCGGGAATCTATGTCGGCTCGTTCCTGCTGGGCAGGAAGCGGGGACTGTCCGTATTGATCCCGGCGCTGACCGCGTCGATCATAACGCTTCTGATGTATATCGGAGAAATGTTCCTTCTGGGCGGCTATCTGTACCGCTATGGGTACGGATTCTTTTTCGCGGGAATTCCGCATATCGTTCTGGCACCTGTCGATCTGCTTGTCATCCTTCTGTCCGGCGCTGTCACGGCGGGAATCTGCTATCTTCTGAACAAAAACGCCGCAAACAAGGATGGTATCGCACAAAATCCCATCGAAACGGAATAATCACAAATGGGTCTTTCCCGCTGATCGGCAGGAAAGACCCATTTCATATTGCTTTCAGAACCCGTAGTTATACGAGTTCAGCACCTGTGCGCTGTACAGGAAGAGTACGTCGGTATTCGCGTACCCTTTGGCAAAATTGCTGATCACCGGATCGTAAACCGAACGGTTGATCCACCGCAGATCGATCAGCACGATCTTCGAATAGCTCTTCGCCATCAGCGGCGCGATGCTCCGACCAAAACTGTCCCGGTAGACGATCAGCGTCCGATCGCTCCCGGCGTTCGGGTTCGTGATCTCGATGATCGCACTCTCGCCGCCGAGGAAGAGGTCGTATTTGTCCGCGCTCTCCCGGAAGGCGTCGGTATCGTAGACCGATCCGTCCTCCCAGACCATCTGATCGTTCAGCGATCGTACCGTACAGCCGGACAGCGCGTCCCCCGTGAGATAGACCATGCGATCCCGCTTCACCGGCAGGGCCGCCTGCCCGTAGAGGACACCGCGGAAATCGCCCAGATCGACGGCGGTTAGCTCGTTTGGGGAGAATCGGGCAAAGCCCATGGCATCCGACAGCCGCCGCAGAGGCTCGTTCAGACAATCCTGCTTCCAATGAATGTCGGCGCGGTAAAAATCGTCCAGCGTCAGGCTGTCCGACAGATCCACATATTCCGCCAGCCCATCCATAGCGGAGCCGTAGCAGGCTTTCAGGGAATCATAGTCCAGTCCCAGCCCCTTGTCGGCGTAGTAGCCCTTGTCGTAGACGATGCTGTAGTAGACCTTGCTGTCAAAGTAGTGCTTCCCGGCGATCGAGGCGAAGATTTCGGCGTTTTTCTCGTGATTTTCTCTATTCGTAGGGTAAATCTGCTCGAATTCGCTGCCGTTTTTGACGCTGTAGCCGTTGACGTCGGTTTGCAGGAGGATATAGGCGGAAAATCCCGCCTTGACCCGGCGGAAAGCCTCCCGCAGAGGGAACTGATCGGTGAGATAGCCGTCCATCTCCCCCATGTAGGCGGAAAATCCCGCCTCGTTGTCATATTCGGGCAGGGCGGCAAGATTCCGCCGTTCCGTATCGGAGACTTCCTTGTCGGGGAGCAGGATCCCCGCGATGCCGAATCCCCCCAGAAAGAGGAAGAACAGGAGGATTATCACAATATAGTGCAGTTTTTGCATCTTTTGTTCCATGATTTACCTCCTTAAAACCGGAAATACAGGAAGGGATCGAAC
>CAYOON010000090.1:0-7051 GCA_964405595.1 uncultured Lachnospiraceae bacterium
GAGCGCCACCTTGCCAAGGTGGAGGTGGCGGGTTCGAGCCCCGTAATCCGCTCCAACGAAATCCATGGCAGGCGTAGGAAGCTATGCTACGCCGTGGATTTTTTGTTTCACCCTTCTTATACAGTCCCATATACTGTAGTAGAGCCCCGGATATAGCAAATTTGCGTTAGCAAATTTGATATTTGGCACCATAGCCAAGCGGTAAGGCAGAGGTCTGCAAAACCTTTATTCATCGGTCCGATTCCGATTGGTGCCTCCAAAAAATCCCGAATGCGCAAGCATTCGGGATTTTTTACTTTTTCACTCTTCACTCTTCACTTTTACGCATGGTCATTTCCCGAAATGTTTGCATACTCATGAGCACATTCCCTTCGAAAAATCCGCTAGGAGAATTTTTCCCGGCGTTCTTTTTCCCTGTTGTTCATGCAAAGGGATACTATACGATACAGGTCAGGGTTTTGTAATATCCGGATACCGTCTGCTGTCATCGGTTTCACCAAGCAGATAATCGATGCTTGTATTATAGAACCGCGCCAAACGAATCAAGATCTGCGTCGGAATATCGTTCTCTCCGGTTTCGTATTTTGAATACCCCGTTTGCGACATTCCTAACATTTTGGCTACCTGCGTCTGGTTCATGTCTCTATCTTCCCTTAAATCGCGAATCCGTCTGTACATTAGTGTGTATTCCCTCACTAAAAAATTTAATAAAATTATACATTAACCTGTTTTAGGGTATTGACATTTAACCTGAAATAGGTTATAATGTACGCAAGTTGAATGACACGGTTCAACAAATTTAAACAAATGAGGTTTGGGACTTATGGGAAAGTATGTAGAAAACAATCTTGGCAAAAACGAGACAATCGTCAAAATGGCTGACAAAAACCCCCTGTTCTTGGTTTGGGCTTGGGTAAAAGGAGTTCTCTTTTTTTGGCTTTTGTTGATTCCAACATTCAAAGCAATTATTGAAACCGTAAAATTCTCTGCCATCGAGCTTGCAATCACAAACAAGCGTATTGTGGGAAAGGTCGGAGTAGCGAACACAAATTCTCTTGATGCACCGCTCAACAAGATTCAGAATGTATCCGTAGAGCAGAAGTTGTTCGGCAAAATCTTCAATTACGGCACAGTAAGAATTGATACAGCCGCAGGTAAGTATGTGTTTGGTTGTATAAAAAACGCCGATGCTTTTAAAAATGCCATTATGGCGCAAGTCGACCAATACGAAGAAGACCGCGTCAAGCAGCAGGCAGCTGAAATGGCAAAAGCTATGGCCGGCGTATTAAACAAATAATTTTCTGTGGAAAAAATCATCGATGTGATTCCGCTCAAAGACGGCGAAAGCGTTACTTTGGAATCCAAGCCCTCAAAGACGGGACTGATCATTACATGGGTTTCCATACCCGGATTATTTTTCATTATATTCTTGCTGGTTTATCTGCCACAGCTGATAAGAGTTATGTTTTCACAGGCGGTCAAAGAAGCTGTAATGAGCAGTCTCGGTGTTGAGTCAATGCAAGAGGTCAATGTGATGAAGTATGTCTCCGATCAGATCTGGGGACACATCCCCAAACTGCTGATCGTACTCGGGATGATCCCATTTATTCTTCTGATCCTTGCGTGGCTTGGTTGGTGTATCGTCATGACATTCCGGTATTTCCGATATTCTGTTGCTGTTACCGATTCCCGTGTCATCGGTAACGCGGCGGGGGAAATACTTGACGCAAAGCTCACCGATATTATCAATGTTTTCATTGAGCAATCGCTGTTCGGGAAGATTTTCAACTACGGTAACATCACAATAAGTTCGAAGGGCAAATCGCTTACCTTTCAGAATATTCACAACCCTAAAGTTATGTACCGTTTGTTGAAGTCTTATGCGGAAAGAAACAGCGCATACTGAAAAACTGGGTCGAAAACTTCCCGCAAAGCGGTTCTCTTCGGCTCGACAGGCAAGGTTTAGGGGGAGCCTCTTGGAAAAAGGCTCCCCCTTGAAAATATTCATGTAAATGGGTTCAGCGTTTGAAGTTTGTACGGCTAAAAAGCAGGAAACCCCAACCAAAACCAAGTGTTTTTGCTTGCTTTGGGTGGGGTTTTCCTTGTTGTCGGATATTTGTTTGTCGGTAACAGTCTGCACCGATTATTTGCTGGGTTTTGGTTCTATCCATTCGTCATCTATCTCAAGCGCGAGAGAACTGCAATGTTCTGCGAAGGCATCGCAAGACTCATACGGTCCCATAACTTCATCATTCGTAGTATCAATTAGATAATAGCTTAACACCCTGGCATTTAATTCATCTTCAGATATTGGCAATTTCTGTGTTTGAATACCTTCAAGACAAATATATGGTTCATGCAGTTGATATGCGGTGACAAAATAGTTTGGTACTACAAATCTCTGACCGACCGGATTCTTTTTATTCAAAATTACTATCTCTTTGGAATTGACCTTGTCTATGCAATACCCGTTAATTAGTTCCAAATACCAATCTCCACGACCATCCCCTAACCACCATTCAGCAGAACAACTGCTTAAAAACAGGGTTAAAACTAACATAGCAATCGCGGCATTGAGCAACTTTCTTCCGTTTTGCAGAATATGTGTAAGCAGTGAACCTTTCATCATCATTTCCCCCATATAAGTCATTTTGAATTGCCTTACTATATATTTTTCGGAAAGCAATTAGCATCTTCTATATTTTCTCATATTTCTTCCAAATCGGGATGATCCTCCGTAGGATCGCCCCGATCCCGACGCCGACGGCTTGGAGCATCAGGAAGAACAGCACGGTAGGCAGGACGCGGACGTCAAAATAGTTCGCCATCTTCAGCAGTAGGACGTCCACGATCAGCTGCACGGGCAGTGAAGCCAGCCACCAAGCCGCGCGATCCACCGCGATCATGCCCAAAAGGACGGGGATTCCCAGACAAAACAGGATGCTGAACAAATCGGAAAAATCCCGCATATAACCCCACGCATAAATGTTTGCGGTCAGCAGAAGCAGCGTGCTGTGAACCACATACAGCCCGTGAAGCAACGTCAGAAGCGATGCCCGGATCACGTTCGGGCGAATCCGGTTTTCCGATGGCTTCCGGTAGAGAAGTCCCAGCCCCGCTCCGACGGCCTGTGCGGCAAGCAGCGGCGGTGTGTAGAGAAGGGCAAAGAGAAAGGGGGGATCCAACAGGATCGCTGCCAGTCCGAAGTTCAAAGCGAACTGTACGGGCAGCGAGATCAGCCACCATTTCAGGCGGTTCACCAGCAGAAAGCCGATCAGCATCGGTACCATGAGCGTCGTGATCAGCAGCAAAACGGATGATTCCCCGCTCCACAGCAATGCTATAAATACAATGGGGGTCACGCCGAACGCGCAGATCCCGTGAAGCAGCGTCAACAGTACGGCACGAAGCAGATCCGGTTTTTTTACATACTTTCTCATAAGTGCGCCACCTTTTACCGGATGAAAATCTCGTAAAGATCGGGATCGGCCTCCCGATAGCCTATATCGGTGTACTTTCCGGGATTCTCTGGGCTGAATTTCGACGCATTCCCCAAGTCCCCGAACCAGCTTTCAAGGATCCCGTCTAAGAAGGGATCCCGGTCGCCGCTCCCGCCGCGGCTGTCCGAATAGGATAGCTCGTTTAACCGCAGGTCGTATACAACCATCGTCCATGCCCCATCCCGGATCGGCTGGCGGAAAAATACCAGCTTTTTCGTCTCGAAAATGCAGTAGACGCTGACAGAATTGTCGCAGTGAACCTCGGTATAGGTTAAGTACCCATCGGAAGTGTCCTGCTTGTTGACGGCGGTGATCATGAAAATATCGTCGGCATAGTACAGCTCAAAGGAATCGGCCTTGGACAGCTTGGTCTGCCCGGGATGATCCACGTCCCGCATGGCAAAGTAGATCTCCTCGAACACGTTGTCTGGATGCCGTAAAAGAAAGAAAACCGACGCGTCAATCAAAACGGCGGCAGCCAGACAGACCGCGAGAATTGTCAGACGCTTTTTCGCGTCCGAGCCCTTTGCGGGCTTATGAATACGGATGGCAGCGGCAATCAGAAGGGGCGGGACTAACAGGAGCAGGATGATTCGGAAAACGGCAGTATTGTCCAGTATTTTTTCGAGAATCACGACGATCGCTCCCTCCTTTGGCGGCCTGTTTGATGGCGTCGGTTTTCTTTCAGTCAGATTATAGCATACTTGTTTTTGTTTGTCAATAGTTATTTCTCGAAAAACAATAAAAAATTTTCGAAAAAGAAAAAGCGCGGGCTTTTTACATCCGAGACTTCGGGGTAGGAAAAAATTTTCCTGCTTCGCGTTATTTTTTGCATAAGTTGGAAATAATAGGAAAAGCAGAACATATTTCCGGGTATAAACAGCCGCTTTTTATAGGAAATTGACCGGATGGTCTTGACAATTACCGTCGGATATGGTAGAATAATTTCATAGTGTGCCTGAATACGGGCGAAAAAGAAAGGACTGTTACTATGAAACGACTGTATGCGCTGGTTTTGGCTGCGGTGATGCTGCTTGCGGTTCTGCCGGTTATGAGCAGAGCTTCCGTCGCGGCGGAGTCCCCCGTTGTTACGGTGAGCAGCGCGGAGGGATACACGGGATCCGAGGTTCGCGTGAGTGTCAGTATCTCCGATAATCCGGGAATTACCGCCTTCCGGTTCAGACTTCAGTACGATCATGATCTTTTGGAGCTGATCGACGCCGAATTCCCCCGGATTTTCAGCAGCTCCGCCACCGGCGGCAATCTTTCTGCCGATCCCTATGTGATGTCATGGTGGTCTACGGCGTCCGAGAACGAAAGCGCGAACGGCGTCTTCGCCGAACTTACCTTCCGGATCAAGGATCACGTCAAGACCGGCACTACGCCGCTGAAGATCAGCTACGATCAGGCTGACGTGTTCGACATTCACTTCCGGGACGTGTCCCTTGCCACCGTTGACGGTCAGGTCAGCATGATCTGCGAGCATCAGTGGGACGCGCTGGATCTGCAGTGCGAAAAGTGCGGCGAACGCCGGCTGCTCGGATTCATGCAGATGCGTACATCGGAGGATCCGACCAAGCGTGACTACCGCTTCTTCGTGGAAGCCTCGGGCGAGCTCTTCCAATCGATCAACGAAATGGTGCTGACCGTCGATTTCATGGACGCGGACGGGAACCGGCTCCGCGCCGAACCGATCAGCCTGACGGTCGATACGGTCTACAAGCGGGTTCGTGCAGGTGATGATTATTACACACCCCGGGCGGAAGGGGATTATCTCGGCGGTGTGGTCGTGCGGAATGTACCCGCTTCGGCCGGGATCAAGCGGATCACCATGACTGCCACCGTTACCAAGGGCGATGTCCAGATTACATATCTGCTGGGAACAGCCGAGCTTCCGTGATCCCCCTTTACATATCAATTTAAGGAGGAAATTATACCGTGAAAAAAACCTTATCCATACTTCTGGCAGCGATCATGCTGCTGTCCGTACCCGGAAGCGTCTACGCGGTAGACGACGATTTCATCGATCCGGTGGATCAGATCGGGACGCCCGACGAGAAGCCCGATCCTGCCGAGGTGGAGCGGATCATCCGCGAATTTCTCCGGGATGAGCTTCACTTCAACGAGGCCGTGACCTGCGGAATCCTTGCCAACATCTACGTAGAATGCAGATTCAACCCCGGCGACCGCTATCTGGAATCGGGCGGATTCACCAGCTACGGAATCTGCCAGTGGAACCGGGGACGTCTGCAGAGCATGATTGACTACTGCAAGGCAAACGGCTATGAGCCGCACGACGTCAGGGGTCAGCTGGGATATATGAAGTACGAGCTGGAGCACAGCGAAAAGAAAACCTACCGGATGATCCGTTCGATTTCCAACGATGTGCAGGGCGCCTTCGAGGCGGGTTATAACTGGGCGCGCTACTACGAGCGGTGCGGCGAGGGCAGCTATCTGAAACGGGCGAATTATGCCAAGGATAAGTATTGGCCGACCTACGGAAAATATCTGCCCATCGGACTGGATGTTCCCTATTACGCGGCGGAGGGCGGGGATACCCTGTCCGCCTGCTATGCCATGACCGAGGCCTATCTGGCGGGCTATCCCGCAGGGGATTCCCGCGTTACTGAGGGGCTCGCGGGCATTGATCTCGAGGCACTCTACACCGAAAGTGCCGCCGATCCCGAAACCATCCTTACGGCGATTCATACGGGCATCCCGGTGATCCTTAAAATGGGGGAAGGGCGTGTTTCGCTGATTTACGGCTACGACGGTTCGTCCGAAGTGCCGGATCCTGCGGGTCTGCGGATGCTGATCCCTACCCGGTCGGAACAGCCGATGCCCGGATCCTATCAAAATCTGACGCTGGACGAAGAGGAACTGGCAAAGTGCAGCGTTCTGATCCGGAAGGATCTTGCCGCCGCGCTGCCCATCTGTGCGGACAGCGTATCGGAACTGACGCTGGACACCTTTGCCCATCCGATCAATCTGCCTGTGGGCGGAACGGTCGTGCTCGGCGGACGGCTGATGTCCAATGAGACCATCACCCGGGTGGAGGTCACCCTGACGGATGCCGAGGACAGCGTAGTTGCGGGTACGTCGGCAGAGCCGGATGCTGCGTCCTTTGATCTCGCGCTTCTGCCCGGGATTTCGGGGGCGGATGCCCTTCCGGTCGGCGATTATACGCTGACCCTTACCGTGGAGGACGCTTCCGGTGCCATCCTCGAATATACCGATCCGCTGGCGGCATCCGATCTGCCGCTGTCGGGAAGAATCGGGGAGTGCGGTATCAATCCCATCTTCACCGAGGAGGGGCAGATTCCGGGAATCTACCGGATCACCGCCCAGTCGGGACTGCGTCTGCGCTCCGAGCCGTCTCTGGACGGGGAGAGACTGACCGCTATGCCCTACGGAACGGTAGTGACCGTTACCGAGGTCACCGAGGACGGCTGGGGTAAGACCACCTATAACGGCAAGGAAGGCTGGATGTTCATGGAATATGCCGAATTCGTGTCGAGCGTTGGACTTGTCGTCAGCTATCACGGAAACGG
>CAYOON010000091.1:0-7049 GCA_964405595.1 uncultured Lachnospiraceae bacterium
TATGCGTTAAGCGAACTGGGAGAGTCCATGCGCCCGATTTTGGACGCAATGAAGGCTCTGCTCACCGGCAACGACCAGCGTGCCATTGGCAACACTCACGGTAATATCGGCGGACAGAGGCTCCCCCGATTCAGCCGCCGTAACAGCCGCAATGCAGACGGGCGGAACCAGTACCTCGTCCTCGGATACCGCGCTGATGATATGCTTCCCCGCCTGATCCAGTGTCAGGGTAACCTTTCCGTCTTCATCGGTCGTATATTCGGTTTCCTCGCCGTCAATGGTGATCACGGCATCTTCAACGGGCATGGTATATCCCGCCGGATACCACATGGACGACTTATTCAGGGTCAGGCTCACGCTGTCTCCCTCCGTAGCCGAAACTGTGTCCACGTCAAAGAAAGTATAGCAATCCGACCAGAAGTCCAGATCGGTGTAGATAAAGGCGTACAGGGTGTCCCCGCCTTTGATGGGGTCGGTCAGGCTCATGGCGGAGACATTGTTGACATAGTAGCCGTATCCGCCGCCGTTCACCACTCCCCACAGCTTGCTGATGAATCCGCTCGATGCGGCAAAACCTGCCTCGGCACCGCCTTCGTATTTGGCATCGTGAAGGCAGATCAAGGCATCGCCTACGGTCAGCGCGCCGTCCGAATCGGCGTCGGTGACGGCGATCTGCTCACCGGTAAGAATCAGCTCGCCGTTCGCAAGATTTACCGTGATGTCGGCGGACAGCGTATCCCCGGACTCGGCAGCCGAAACAGCTCCGGCAGGCAGTGCCGCCAGCAGCAGGGCGGCAAGGGTCAGAATTGCAGTTTTTCTCATTTTTTACTCCTCTTGAATGTCTTTTATGGATAAACCTCCCGTTTCGGGAGAATTATTCCGCTTCTTTGATCCCGCCATCGGGCGGATTCCCTCGTCTGGCGGCGTTCCGGGCACGTTTTGCGCGGATCCGCTTCTCCCGGTTCAGGGCGATCCGGTCGTCCGTGCGGGGCGGCTTGATTCCCGCCGCCTCCAGTGCCCGGGGAAAGGGTCCCAGATGCGCCTTGATCGCCACAACCTCCGCTTCGGTAAAGTCCGATCGCTTCGGATAGCGATTTTCACCGCCCGCCACAAGCTGTGCGTACTTGTCCGTGAGCAGCTTCAGCACATCGTCACGGCTGTAGGACTCCATTGCCGTTTCCTCCCCTTCCATAGGCATTTAAACGGCGCGAAAAAAGCGCCTTTCCGTCGGTCATCCGACAAAAAAAGCGCAACTACTCAAGCTCTGTACAGGGATTCCCTGCCAAAGCTGTAAGCGGCTGCACTCTTCATACCCAAAAATGATACCGAAAAAACTACCCGATACGGCAAGTATTCCGACTTGACGGCTCGATCGCCGAGTTACGGTAATGGCGGTTGCGACGGATTTTCACCGAACTTCCCTCTGATCCGCTGTAAGCGGATCAGAGTTTAATCCGCGCGGAACCGTATCGAATCTGAATTGTAGGGATAGTATAGCACACCGGGAAACAAATGTCAAGAGTTTTTGACCCGAAATGTGAAGATTATCTGATTTTTCGGTGATTTCGCTTGATTTTTTCCGAATTTCTGCTATAATAGGAGCAAAATATACGTCATATCGGGAAAGAATAGGATCAATATGAAAAAATCAACCGCTATTTTCCAAACCGCACTCTCCTGTCTGCTGCTCGCCGCCCTGCTTGCGGGATGCGCGTCGAAAAAACCAGAGAATCCCCCTTTTCAGACCGACGACTCGGGCAGAGTAATCCCGCCGGACGGGAGTTTCGGCCCCGGCGGCATGCCCGGTGACCCTCCCGGCGATAAGCCCGGAGACTTTCCCGGTGATAAGCCCGGCGATTTTCCCGGTAACTTTCCCGGAGATCCGGGCGGAAATTCGTCCGACAAAACCGCCATCCAGACGCCCGTTATCACGCCGTCCACCAACGTAGAAAGGGACGATTCGGGCGCCACCAGCTACAGCGTGGGCGATATTACGCTCAAATACACCAAATACGATCTGGACGCCGCCGAGAACGACGCCGGTCAGACCGATGTGACCTTCTCGGGCAGCTCTGCCACGGTGAACGGCAGCGGCGCGGCCTTTGCGGACGGCAAGCTGACGATCACCGCCGCAGGCAGCTACCGGCTTTCCGGCAATCTCACCGACGGGCAGATCGTGATCGCCGCTCCCGACGACGCCAAGGTCAAGCTGGTACTGGCGGGACTCACGATCACCTGCTCCACCGACGCCGCCATCTACGCCAAGAGCGCCGACAAAGTGATCCTAACGCTGGCGGCGGGCAGCACCAACACGGTCACCGACAGCGATTTGTCGGAGCGGACGGACGAGTCAACCCGTGCGCCCGCGGCTATCTACGGCGCGGTCAGTCTGTCGGTCAACGGATCGGGTACGCTTACGGTGAACGGATCCTACAATCACGCCATCGCCACCAAGAAAACCCTGAAAATCGCCGGCGGAGTGTTGAATCTGACTGCGAAAAAGGTCGGTCTCAAGGGCAACAACGCCGTGGGAATCTGCGGCGGAAACATCACGGTCACCGCAGGCGGCGACGCCGTCAAGACCGAAGAAATCGAGGATTTCGAGAAAGGCTACGTTCTCATCAGCGGCGGTAATATGAAGATCACCGCCGAATCGGACGGCATCAACGGTTCGCTGTACACCCTGATTATGGGCGGAACCATCGACATCACCACCACGGGTACCGAGGTTTCGAGCAGCACCGGCGGAAATGCCGGATTCGGATTCACTTCCGACGAAAGCGGCGCGTTTGAGATCCAGCCCCTGATGTTTGGTCCCGGAGGGGGCGGCGGACGTCCGGGCGGCGGAGGCGGTCACGGCGGAGGCGGCATGGGCGGAAGCTCGGTGCAGGCTCCCGCGTCCAAAGGGATCAAGGCGGGCAGTCAGCTTCTGATCCTCGGCGGCAAGATCACGGTGAACAGCACCGGGCACTGCGTCCACTCGTCGGGCGCGCTGACCGTCACAGGCAGTGCCGATCTGACGCTGACCTCGTCCAAAGGCAAGGGCGTACAGGGTCACGGCGACGTGACGATCTCGGGCGGAAAGCTGGAGGTTGTCAACTCCACCGAGGGGATCGAATCCAAGACTAACATCTATATCTCGGGCGGCAACATCAAGATCTACGCCACCGACGACGGCGTCAATCTGGGCAGCAACACGGGTACGTTGGAGATTTCTGGCGGCAGTCTGAACGTATCCGTGGGGTCGGGCGATACAGACGGCATCGACTCCAACAACACGCTGACCATCACGGGCGGCGTGGTGACCGTGAAGTCGCAATACGCCACCGGCAACATGGCGGCACTAGACGCCGATCGGACGATCACGGTCAGCGGCGGCACGGTTGTGCTGCTCTGCGGCGGATCGGGGCTATCATCGAACAGCATGCGCAGCTTGCAGACAGTGAAGCTGTCCGGCACGTTGGCGGTCGGCGATTACAAGGTCGTGGACGGGGACGGCAAGACGGTGTTTGAATTCTACGTCCCGGCATCGACGAGCGGTTGTTGGATCGGCTCTGCGCTGCTTGAATCGGGCGGCTCGTATAAACTGGTCGGATCGGACGGAAGCGCGATCAAGAGTTGGACGCAGACGGGATCGTCTGTGTCGGCGTGACACGGTTCCCAAGGAACGAGCGTTTTATAAAAGTTTTCGTCCACCTTTTTCAAAAGGTGGCGGATTCCAAAGGCAGCGCCTTTGGTCGCCGTGCGCACGCGGCGAAACTTCCCTACGGCGCTTCTCTTTTTGCAAAGCTTTTTCTCTTGCGCCTACAAGGTCAAGAGAAAAAGCGTTCAAGGGCTATCGAGATCTATAGGGCTGTGCAGATACAAACGAGTTTTCAAACTAATATACTCTACCTATTGTTCAGCGAAGATCGCTAGTCAGCAGGAAGCGAGGGGGAAGAATGATCTCAAATGCCGAACACTCTTCCCCCTCGCGCTCCCCTTTCACTTGGCTACCGCCGTCGGCATCGGGACGATCCTGCTCTCCATGTTAGGACTTTACCCCCACATGTTCCTGCCAGATGCCGACGGGATAAAGTTGGCGGTAATCCGGAGTTTTTTTATTGCAGTAACCCAGCCAAAATCGGGCATAAATGCCTGACTTTGGCTGGGTTACTGTTTTGCTTTTGGGAATGCGGGCTATTTTACGCCCCCAACTTTACTTCTTCACCACAGGAATCCAGATTTCGCTGTAGTAATCGGGACTGCTCATATCCCCATCGGTGTAGACCTCGATGTCCATCTCGTAGGTCGGCTCGTAACCTGACGTCGGGAAGAACTCCGCGCAGATTTTATGCCACATTTCCTGAATCGCGCCGGGCATCGCTCCCCTGCACCCGAATGCGAGCCACGTTCCCGCCGGAATCGTATTCTTTCGAAATCCCTCCGGCACGGCGGTATCCTTTCCGCACATCACCGCGATCGAATAATCGAAGGTTTGCGACTTTTCGTAGGTATTACCGTAGCACACGCCGTAAATATACGTTTTGTCGGTGGTTACATCCAGCAGCTTCTGCACAGTACCGTCCGAATGGGATCGCGTCCAGAAATCGGGAATGCTGTTTGCGCTGATCGAACTGTCAATGCTCTGGGGTTCCACCTTTTCAAGGATGTCAAAAGCATCCTTTTCCATAACTCTGTAGTCCATAATACTACCTCCGCTTAATAATATTTTCACGGAAAGCCGGGAAAACGATCGGAGCATCGATCCGTCCCTTCTCGCCTCGGTCGGCGTAACGCCGTGGAATCTCGAAAAGGCTCTGGTGAAACTCTCAGGACTTTCATAACCGTATTTCAACGCAATATCAATCACTTTTTCATCCGAAGTACACAGATCACTGCCGGCAAGTGTGAGCCGCCTGCTCCGGATGTATTCCCCGAGTGAAATCCCGCACAGAATCCCGAAAATTCTTTGAAAGTAAAAACTCGAGCAGGCCGCTTCTTTCGCAACCTTCTCATAGTCAATCTCCTCGGTCAGATGATTCTCGACATAATTGACAGCGTTCTGAATTCCGGTAAGCCAGTCCATGGTATCCCTCCCTTCCGTGTGACTCTATTCTAGCACAAAGGTCGATTCCTGTCCTGACTTTGCGTGTTCACATGGGCAAGTATGCCGTTTTTCCGCAGTCACTTCTTCATATGTACTTCCATAACCGGGAACTGGAAGTCGATGCCGATTTCGCCGAAGTGCTTGTAGATTTCCTCAAGCAAATCCAGTTTCACATCCCAGTAGTTGTCCCATGTACACCAAACCCGAAGGGTCATGCTGATCCAGGAATCCTGCATCTCGGTAAGTCGAATGGACGGGGCGGGATCGGGCAGGATATTCTCATGCCGCGCTACCACATCCATGACCGCTTTTTTCACCGCATCCGTGTCCACCCCATATGCCAGCGACAGCGAGATGCTCACACGGCGGACCTCCTGCCTGGAATGGTTGGTCAGCGTGCTGTTGGTCAGATTGCTGTTGGGGATCACCACCGTTCGGTTATCGTAGGCGATCAGAGTCGTATAGAAGATGCCGATCTCCTTGACCGTACCCTCGTACTCGCCCGATTCGATATATTCCCCGATTTTGAAGGGCTTGAACACCAAAAGCATCATGCCCGACGCCAGATTGCCCAGCGTTCCCTGTACGGCAAGGGAAATTGCCACGCCCGCGCTGCCCAGCACGGTAACGAGGGAGGCAAGCGGCACTCCGAGGATCGCTACAATGGAGATCGCCAAAAAGATGTAGCCCGTGATCTTGACCAGCGAGATCACGAACCGGCGAACGGTTGTGTCCGATTTTTTGGACAACCGGCTCTTCTCCATCCGCCTGATGATCAAGCTGATCACCAGTTTGCCCACCAAAAGGAGCAGCCCTGACGCAATCAGCTTCCAAGCGGCACCCTCACAGATTGCCATTACTCTCGATAAAAATGCTTCCCAATCCATAATAATCACCATCTTATAATATTTAGAAAATTATACCACATTCCCGCAGATTTGTCAAGGAAGGATCTTGTCAAATCGGAGTTTTTACGGGAAATCACGGCATTTTTTTGGATAGAAGAGGTATCACAGCGCAAAAATCACAACCACCGATGAACCGGTGATTGTGATTCACTATTTCACTCTATCCAAACGAATACTTCGCGCGGATTACCATCCGATCAGGTTGATCGCGTATCCCGCGATCAGTCCGGTGAGCAGGATTATGGCGGTCACCGCCAGATTCTCCCGGATGTTCTTGTTCTCCTTATAGAGCACCATCAGCCCCAGTCCGGCATTGACGGTCAGCCCCGCTACTACGGCGCCGAGACCGATGCCGTCCAGGAGATAAAGCTCGGTCAGCACCACGCTGGAGGCGCAGTTGGGGATCAGCCCCACGGGAAGCGCCAGAAGCGGCTGGATCCAGCGGCTACTTCTCAGAAATTCGGTCAGCTTATCCTGCCCGATGAAGGCAATCAGCAGATTCAGGATCAGATTGATGGTCAGAATGTAGGCGAAGATCTTCAGGCAGTGGATCACCGGGTGCTTCCACTCGAAGCGGGAGCCGCCCTCGATCTCGTGATGGCAGCAGCCGATGGAGCCGTGATGTCCGTGCCCGTGCCCGTCCTCGTCGTCTTCGTCTTTATGCACCGCGGGAGCCGCCTTTCGCTTCCAAAGGAGCAGGACGGGATAGCCGACCAGCAGCGCAAGGACGATTTTGATTCCCACCAGCAGGAGCAGATCCATATATCTTCCCGGATGGGAGAGCAGGATTGGGATCGCCTCGTCCGAAGTGGCGATATAGACCGCGACCAGCGCGCCGGCGGACAGTGATCCTTTAACGAACAGCTCGGTGGAAGCCACCGAGAAGCCGCATTGAGGGACAGAGCCCAGCAGCGCGCCGAAAAGCGGGGAGAGCTTCCCCTGCAAAAGCAGCGAACGCTCCGCCCGGGCGTAATTTTTATATTCCACCCACTCGATCAGGAGATAGACAATCAGCAGGATGGGAAGCACCCATGCGGCGTCTTTCAGCGCGT
>CAYOON010000092.1:0-7046 GCA_964405595.1 uncultured Lachnospiraceae bacterium
TTCCAAGAGATCGAACTCTTTCGGCTTCAGCGGCACCTCCGCACCCTCCCGATAGACCCTCCGGCTGTTAAAATCGACGGTGATCCCTTGAAACTCGAACCGCTGATTGATTCCCTTGACCCGCCGCAGAACCGCTTCGACTCTTGCGATCAGCTCGGACATTTCGAAGGGCTTGACGATGTAGTCATCCCCGCCGAGGCGCAGTCCGTTCAGGCGATCCTCCAGATTACCTCTTGCCGTCAGGAAGATCACGGGGGTATTCTCGATCCGGGTGATCACCTCGAAGCCGGACAGGGTGGGCAGCATCACGTCGAGGATGATCAGATCGAAGCGCTCCTCGTAGGCGCTCTCCACCACCTTCTGCCCGTCGTACACCTGTCTGCACTCGTGTCCCACGAGGCTTAAATTTTTCTTGACAAGATTATTGATGCTGATTTCGTCCTCCGCAATCAGGATTTTTGCCACGTTGCCCCCTCCTTTCGGTGTATGGCTTTATTATACAGCAAAAATGTAAACAAGTTGTAAGCAAAACCGGAATTTTGGCGTGAAATAACAAAAAAATCGAACAGGGATGTCGTATTTCGCGGCATCCCCGTGTTTTTATCGGTTTTTTCCTGATCGCTTTTATTTTGCGGTCTTGGCGAGCTTTTCGAGAATCTTCTGAAACCGTTGGTCTTCGCGGACAAAGTCAAAAACCGCGTCGGTGCGTACCCGATCAAGCAGTGCTTTACTGCTGTTATGTCCGTCGTTCCACCAAGCTTCCTCCGCTTCCATGCCCTTTACCGCCGGTGAGGTATGCGTATCGCCCGCTTTGACGGCATCAAACTGAACAGTGAAATCGGCTGCCGCCGCGACACATTCGAGCGTTTTCTCCCGATCCTGCCCGGATGCGTAGATTTCAGCCATCTGCCGGTATGCCCTCGCGGCATACTGCGCGTGATACAGATAGTCGCCATCCGGGAAATAGAGGGAAAGCAGATCGACGCACATTTTGTTCAAACCAAGTCGTTCATTCTGCGTATAGATCGGATTCCCGCCGTCGTCCTTTGTATCCTTCAAATCCTCCAATAGATACCCGATCGCGTTGGTGAACTGTCGGAGCATCTCATCCCGCAGAACTTCAAACTGCCGTCTTCCTGTGTAGATCTTTCCAAGCAGCTCACCGCAGGTCCACATACTGCCTTCCAATGTCATGGCAAGTCGTTCCGCTTCCTCGACACGCCCCAGCTTCGCATACCAGAGACACGCCATGGTCAGGCTGTTGTTTCGGATTTCCGGATCGGTGCATTCCGCCAGAATTCTCTCCAGATAGGCAAACGCGCGCTTTTGGTTACTCTCTTGCTTTTCGACAGGCGTCATGTGGTTGTACAAGTAAATCTCATTTGCATAAAAGTCCATTAACTTATAGGATGAAGGGTGTTTTGCGAGAGCGGCTTCGCACATCTCAATCGCCAGAGCCTGATTTCCCGTGCTTGCCACATTGTATGCCTCTACGTATAGCTTTTCGATTTGCTTCTCCTTACTGCTGACATCAATTGCCAGAAGCTGATCCGCCGTTACTTCAAAGATGCTGGTCAGCGGGGCAATCATGGAAATATCCGGCGCGGTTCTGTCGCATTCCCATTGGGAGACCGCGCGGGAGGTGATTCCGAGATATTCGGCAAGCTGCTCCTGCGTAATATCCTTTTCGCGGCGCAGTCGTTTGATGGTTGTTCCAATAGACATCGTTTTGTCCTCCGATTTGTATTCAAAAGCGCTTTTGTGACTCTATTATAGCACATTTTTTCTTTTAATCAACGAATTATTTGCGGATAGCAGACATAGCCGCGCTTTGATTATTATAGTAAAGCTCTATTTCCGTCTTATCCCCGCGTTTATGGCATAAATATGAACGGGACATTGTGTTTTCTTTAAGAATTCTTATTATTTCCGAAAACCCCTTGACAACCAGATTTTTCTGCGCTATAATATCTGCAACACGTTAACTAACTGTTGTAGTGCGCATAGAACAGTTAGGCAGGAGGTGCATATGTTTTCCATTGACCCGATGGCAAGACAGCCGGTGTATGAGCAGATCATCGAGCAGACCGAACGGTTCCTGCTGACGGAACTGCTCACCCCCGGCGATCAGCTTCCCTCGGTACGGTCGCTCTCGCTGGAGCTTACCATCAACCCGAATACCATTCTCAAAGCATACAGCGATCTGGATGCCCGAGGCATCATCCGATCGGTTCCCGGTAAGGGCTACTTCGTCTGCGAAGGCGCCCGCGAGATTCTCGGAGCCCGTTACCGCAAGGATCTGTCCAGACTTCGGCAGGCTGTCAGCGAAATGGCGCTTGCCGGTATTGAAAAAGAGGAAATTCTGTCCATAGTGGAAGAAATCTATCGGACACATAACACGAAAGGAGATCAGTCATGATCAAAGTAAACAATCTGACCAAACGATTTGAAGACTTTACGGCTTTGGAGAATATCTCCTGCACCATAAACGACGGCTGTATTTACGGCATGGTCGGATCCAACGGCGCGGGCAAATCTACCCTGCTCCGCATTATCACCGGAGTCTACAAGGCCGACGCGGGTTACGCAACCATCGACGAACAGCCGGTATGGGAGAACCCCTCCATCAAGAGTAAGTTCACCTATGTTCCCGACGAACTTTACTTCCTCCCCGGCGCTACCATGAACCGCATGGCATCCCTTTACCGCTCGATCTACAAGAACTTCGATACCGCCCGCTACAAGGAACTGACCGGCGTATTCGGGCTCAATCCAACCAAGCCCATTTCCACCTTCTCCAAGGGTATGAAGCGGCAGGCGGCAACCATCCTCGCCCTTGCCTGCAAGCCCGACTACATCTTCTTCGACGAAACTTTTGACGGTCTGGATCCCGTCATGCGGAACTACGTCAAGAGCCTGATCTGCGAGGACGTCATCGAGCGGCACGCCTCGGCGATCATCACCTCCCACTCGCTGCGCGAGCTGGAGGACACCTGCGATCAGCTCGCCCTGCTGCACAAGGGCGGACTGGTGGTCGAAAGCGATATCCAGAACCTCAAAACCGCCCAGTTCAAGATCCAGATCGCGTTCAACCATCCCTATGAAAAGGATCTGTTCGACGGCATCGAGCTTTCCCACTTCGTCAAGCACGGTTCGGTCTCCAACATGATCGTCAGAGGCGACCGGGAGGAAACGGTGGCGAAGCTGTCCGCTCTCTCCCCCGCGGTGCTCGACGTTCTTCCTCTGTCGCTGGAAGAGGTCTTTACCTACGAAATGGAAGCCCTCGGCTACTCCTTCCAGCTGGGCTGATTCAAGAAAGGACGGTATTCTATCATGAAAAACAAGATTTTCAGCAAAGGTCTGTATTTTGAAGGTCTGCGTCAGCTCAAGATGATCGGGATCATCTTCTCGGTGATTCTCTCTGTCTTCTCCGCCGCCATCCCGGTTATGGAGGGGATCAGTAGGATGCCGAGCGCTCCGAATGGGGGCGACGTGTGGGCCGAGAGTTCTGTCTACCGCTCAATCATCAGCGGCGTCGAGGCAAACCCCTTCCTGTTCGCGGTCTTTCTGGTTCTGGCGCCCCTGATGACGCTGGTTCTCTTCGGATTTCTGAACAAGCGTCGGACGTCCGATTTCTATCATTCGATCCCCCACACCCGGCTTTCGGTCTACATCAGCTTCATCGCTTCCATTCTGACATGGGCGGCGATCCTGATTCTCTCCTCCTCTCTGGCAGCCACGATCGCCTATCTGATATTCAGCAAGTACTTCACCGTACTCTACGCCGATCTGCTCGTCTTCATGCTGAACGCCTTCGTGACCTCGATTCTGGCGATTGGCGCGACGGCAATTGCGGTATCCATCACGGGAACACCCTTCACCAACGTCCTGTTTACATCCCTGATCCTCTTTCTGCCCCGCATTCTGATCACCGTGATCAACAGCGTGATGATCATGCAGACGCCGATCCTCGTATCCGGATATTCCTTCTTCCTCTTTGAGAACGGATACAATCTGTACACTACTATCTTTTTCAACGTCTTCACAACCTTTAACGTTAACGCCTATCTGTCAATCGGCGGAGGTACGGTCTACACGCTGGTTCTGGGACTGATCTTCCTTATCCTTGCCGCGTGGCTCTTCGTCAAGCGCAAAAGCGAGAGTGCCGAGCGGTCTGCGCCCAGCCGATTCCTGCAAGCAGTCTACCGGATCATCGTAACGACCGCCTTCTGCATGATTCCCTGCGTTATAATCTTCATGATCGTCACCGACGGCTACGGGTTTGACTCCGGCGATATTACCGGTCTGATCATTCTCTACATTCTGGCTCTGATCCTCTACTTCGTCTACGAGCTGATCACCACCCGCAAGTGGAAGAATCTGCTCCGCGCCATGCCCGGACTGGCGATCGTACTGGTCTGCAATCTTGCCATCATCGGCGGTCTGCACGGCATCCGTGCCTATCACCTTTCCTTCAAACCCACAGCGGACGAGATCACCGGGGTGTCGGTAGTTTACGGCAATAATCGGTACACCACCAACTACGGGAGCAACTATGACGATTATGTGTATTCCCAGTTGACCGAAATCGTTCTGGATTCGCCGGAGGCAAAGGAGATCGTCTCCAAGGGGCTTTCGGATTCGGCCGGTACGCTGAAAAAGTACGGTAGCAACCAATACTGGTGGCGCATGAACGAGCTTTACGGCATTGACAGGTTCTCCTCTTCAGGTGAGCTGGAGGAAATGACCTTCCGCATCACCACAAAGAGCGGCAGTCGGGTTCGGCAGATCAGGCTCACGTCGGAAAACATCGAAAAAATCAACCGGTTGCTGGTCGAAAACGAGCAGTACTACGATCTGTGGACGAACATTCCCGATCCCGCCACCTACGATCTTTACTTCGCTCCTGCTGATTCCTATAGCACGCTTGACGAAATTTCTGTCAAAGATCAGAAAGAATTTGTTTCACTGCTTCAAGCAGATGTCAAAGCTCTGGGCTATGACAAATGGTACAATCTTGTCGTGAACAATAAGTATTCCGATGCTTCGGATACGATCGGCTATGTTTCCTATCCTATCAAAGTGGGCAGCACCGTACAGTATTATCGGATTCCGATCTGCTATTCCAACACGCCGAAAGCAGCGGCATTTTTCCTGAAACTGTACAGCAGCGACGAGCAGAATCGCCGCGCCGCACTCGATGCGCTGAAATCTGCCGCGGAAAGTAAAGACCGCAATTTCAACTACACGATTACCCTATATAGCCCCGTGAGCGGCACATTTACAAAGTATCAGGCAGTGGACTACGGCACAAATTCTGCAAAAATCGCAGAATTTCTTACGTCCAAAGTAAAATCCGGTTCCATCGGGAACGGTGATACCTTCATTCTGCTGGATCTGGATATATATTCGCGTATCTATGACACAGACGGCTACGATTATTACTATACCGATTATCTGACGTATCAGACATTTATCCCGATCTACGATGTTACGGCGGAAGAACTGGAAGAATACGGATTCTATTCGATTTCCGATAAGTACCCGCCCGATTCCGAACCTTACTACGATGATATTATCTATGATTAAGGAATGATCCACACAAAAAATTTCCCGTAAAGGCGAGAGCTTTTACGGGAAATCGGCTTGAAACATTGCAAAAGGATGATTAAAATGAAAGGACTTTTCACGAAAACACTGCTTCCGACGATCCTTGCCGGATCGCTTCTGCTGGTCTCCTGCACTGCGGGAACGGGCAACACGAACACGTCGGGATCCTCCCGGAAACCGGGAAATACATCCATCTCATCCACCTCATCCGCACCCGATCCCGATAAGGCGAAAACCGTGATCTGCGTCGATGCCGGACACGGCGTCGGGGACGTGGGGACGATCTCCCCCATTCAATGGGCAGAGGGCGTGGATATTTACGAGAAGGACATCAATCTTGCCATTGCGCTATATCTGGCAGAGGAGCTGCGCGCCAGCGGCTACACGGTGGTGATGGCGCGAGGCGACGATGACGAGGAGCCCGCCTGCGGCTACGATCAAAACGGCAGTGCCGGAATCAAGCAGCGGGTCACTTGGGCGAACGCGCAGGGGTACGATCTGTACATCTGCGTACACTGCGATTCGTTCTCGAATGATACGGTAAAGGGTACGCGGCTTTACTACAACACGGGAAACAACAATAAGGAAAACGCGGCGTTGTCCGATGCCATCGCGGCGGAACTGCTGCTCTTCTCGGGCAGCTCACCCATCATCAAGAAGGACGCCGATCTGTACGCGGTCACGGCGACGAAGATGCCGGCGGTGCTGATCGAATGCGGGTTCATGACCAACCGCGAGGATCTGGCGAATCTCACCGATCCCAGCTGGCAGCAGCCCTTCGCGGGCGCGGTTGCGAGAGGGATTGAGCAGTATTTGAAGTGATAAAAAGACCGAGATTTGGGGGTTTACTCCAAATCTCGGTCTTTTTATTGTTCTTACAAATTCTGACTGTTTCCTGACAAGATCACGCAACTATCTTTCGGTCACATAAACAGCCAATTTCTCATGATCAATGTGAATAAATACATCATTCTCCAAGAAATCCATCGTACACATAGCAGTAACACCATCCAGAATTATGTCATGATTCGATTCTTTACAAATGAATATAGTATTTCCGGGTGCAGGAATCAGTAAATTGTCTGTAGTACCTTCTTTTTTGCAAGAAACCTCATCTAAATCTATAATGTATTTCACATCGTCAGATCGGAATTCGGCTGTCCTATCAGAAGTCCAATTTACCTCAAATCCCACTCCTTTTAACATCTCGATTAGCGGGATTTCTGCATAATCTTTGTAAATGGTAATATCCACATCGGCAATTTCTTTATCATTTACATAAAGCGAACCGCTTTGTGGTAAATCCGGCTTTGCAAACAGTAAAACCGTGATTGAAACAGCGGCGACTGCCACTATTCCGCATATTAAACCGATAATAACGCCTTTTTTCATATTCACCTCTTCGATTCCTTACGGAAACCGGCAGGATCAGTCGC
>CAYOON010000093.1:0-7028 GCA_964405595.1 uncultured Lachnospiraceae bacterium
CGTTATTGCTGTTCCAGAAAGCGTCCTTGGACAGGAGCTTGGAGTTCCGGATCTCCACATTTTCTACCCCGTCAAAAGAGTAGTTGCCTACCAAAGTCAGGTCATGGATGGTCATATTGCTGCTGTTCATGGCGAAATAGTCGCCTTTGGCACTCACGCGATCCAGCTTGACACCGTCACAATGCCAGAGCGTTTCGGCAGCCGTGGGGAAGGTCACATTGGTAAGCGAGATGTCGTGACAGCGGCGGAAATTCTTCGGAGCCTCGATCACCGTGTTCGTCATGGTCAGACGGTCGGTATACCAGATTCCGGCTCTCGCCATATCGTAGAGAGCGCAGTCGGTGACCTTGATGTCCTTGGAATACCACAGGGGGTATTTCCAGCGGAATAGGCAGTTATACAGTTCGATATTCCGGCTCTCCTTTAAGGGCGATTCTCCGTCCTCGAAGATAGAATCCTCTATTTTCAAATCCTGTCCGTGAAAGAGCGCCCTCTCTCCGGTCAATCGTTTTTGTTTGATCTCTTCCATTTGTTTACCTCGCAGATCCGTTATTGTGTATATCATACACGATAAATAGGAATTTGTCAAGGGGATTCATACTTTTTCCGGAATTCTTCGGAAATTCCCCCGATTCCACTTTTCGGAATCGGGGGAAGGGATCAAAAGAGTATTTTTACCGAAATTTTTTCACCCTCGGAGGGGTAGGTGAAGTAGGTTGTTCCGCTGTCCGCGTCGTACTCGAAGGACAGCTCGGATCCGCCTGCCCGAACCGACTTCGGGGGACGCTTCGTCCACACTCTGCCGGCGACGGTCATCTCGGAGGGCGATCTCGACACAAAGGAGAGCGATCTCTGTCCGCGGACAATCTTCTCCGCTCTGCCGGACAGCGCGATCAGCTCGGATCCCGCCGATCGGTCGATCCGGGTTACGTCGTACCACAACCCTACCGATCCGACTTCCAGAATCGGATCCTTCGTCACCGTCAAGCGCGTATCATACAGGTTGATATAGCGACCGGACAGACACGTCGGGACGCTGGCGGCGGTTTCATCCATGACGGCGGTGACGTAGTAGGCACCGCGGCGCAGGATCAGTGCCGCCGTAGGATCGCCTGCGGCAACCAGATTCCGGACGGCGTTCCGGTAGGCATCCGACAGCGCGGAATCTCTCGCGATTTCGGTGGGATGGGTGGCAAGGAACATCACCCTGCCCTCTCCCACGGGATAGATCCCGTCCGCCGGATTCCGGGGCAGTCCCAATGCCTCCGCCAGATGCTCGGCAGGGGTATTATAGGCGTTCTCGCCTTGATTCCACCATTCGCGGACAGTATGGAAGCTGTCCGAGCCGTCGCCTACATAGATCAGCGTTCCGCCGCCGCGTACCCATCCGGCAATCGCCTGATGAATGTCGGGTGCCGAGGGCTTCATGTACTCGTAAGACAGCACCAACGTGCGGTAGGCGTCGGCGTAGCCGGGGAAACGGCGAATATTGTCCAGCTGAACGGGGCGGACGCAGATGCCCGATTTGAGCAGCGAAAGTGCCAATCCGTAGAAGGGGCTGAAGGTGTCGCCCTCCGCTTCCCTTGCCTCCGGGTCGCCCTCGGGATAGAAGCGCTGGAACATGGCGGAATCTGCCATAAGGACGCCGATCTCGGGATTTTTGGTGATCCACTCGGAATCCGGTTGATCCGCCATATCGCGGAGCGTGTGCATGACCGACAGCAGATTGGTCTTGTATTCCCCGGGGATCCGCACCCGCTCCACGTCCTTCACAGGAGCGGTGGGGAGGTTGCCGGGTATCGGGATAGGCAGATCGTGTTCGCCGCCCTCTGCCCGATGCTTGCCCCGCATGACGCGGGCAGGCCACGGGGATACCTCGTAATCGGAGATTTCGGGATGGAAGAGGGAGGCGGTCACCGTGCGGTAGTAGTTTTCCCGACAGTCCTTCCAGCTGTGTCTCGGATCGTCCTCAATGGGGTCGGCAAGATACCACATCCGCCGTCCGGTGCCCCGAACCAGCTCCTGCATGACGCCGTACTCCAGAAAGGCGGTCTCGAAGGTGCGCTCCCGCTTTACGCCCCGGTAGATGTCGCGGGTACGGGAGGTTCCCGTCCAGATCTGGGCAATATAGCCGTCCACCGTGGGCAGGTCGATCAGCGCCGACTCGGGGGATACGATCTTCCACTGGGTATAGTTGATCAGCGAATGGGTGGGGACATAGAAGCGCAGGAGTCTACCGTATTTGACCATGGCGTACTCTTTCAGCTCCGAGCAGAGCCGATCCAACGTGCGGGTGTAGAGGTACTGCTTTAGCTTCGATGCCCGATACTGGGCGTCCGCCGACGACTGGGGATCCTGCCAATCTTCCTTATAATAGATCTTCCACTCCCGCTTGAAGGCGTCCGAATAGCCCGATTCCACCCAGAATTCAGGCTCCTCCAGATGGATGGCGTCCACGCCGCAGTCTACTGCATAGCGAAGCCCGCTTGCCAAATAGTGGGCGAAGGAGTTGGACGGAACCATGTAGGGGATGTCCACCCCATGTGCCTTTTCCCTGCCGTCGACAAGCCTTTGACCCTCGTCGTGATGGTCGATGCCGTCGAACTTGCCGTAGAGATAGTCCTGATACTCGCCCCAGGAGACTCCGGTCATCAGATGGATCACATAGCCCCGGGCTTTCCATGCCTTGACCCGGTTTTTCAGGTTCTTGAAGCCGTATACCATGACAAAATCGGACTGCACATCGAAAATCGGATCGAAATCCGCCGATTCCTGCACGCCCGTGCGCTCTTCCCTGCGATCGTATTCTTTCATGTCCTTATCCTCACTTTCTGCGGAAAAATTTCTCACTATGGATATTCTAGCACAGATTTTCCGGAAATTCAACCGAAAGGTTCAGATTTGTAGAGTTGCACAAGTTTGCGCCTGTATTTTTATTCAAAATACCGCTCCGATGAGCTATTCGTTTTTTACTGTTCACAATTTTACGGTAGAATTCCGGGATTTTTCTATGCTATAATGAGCTATATCACAATTTTCCAAGGAAATAAAATACAAGTTTGCGACTTGAACGGCAACGCCGTCCATTTCGCCCAATGGCGAAACCGCCGCAAACTTGTG
Source organism: uncultured Lachnospiraceae bacterium (assembly GCA_964405595.1). Taxonomy (GTDB): domain Bacteria; phylum Bacillota; class Clostridia; order Oscillospirales; family CAG-272; genus CAKSQF01. The sequence goes on from CAYOON010000093.1 coordinate 3,121, forward strand.
GTTTCAAGAAAGGAATGGTCCTATCCATGCAAAAATCCGTCCTGATTCGGGCGATCTGTCTTGTCCTTGCGCTGATCTCACTCTTTCTGATCGGCTGCACCCCCGTTCAGCCGCCCGAGAGCGAATCGAGCCAGACCACCGGCAATCCCCCGGCTGGGGTGCCCATCCCGAACGCGCCTCTGTCGATTGAGATCCTGAAAACGGGAAAATCGGACTGTATCATTATCATTTACGAGGAATCTACCATCCTGATCGACACCGCCGATCCGGATGATCTGTCCGCCATCCGGAAGGCGTTGGAGGAAAAGGGGCGGACGAGCGTCGATCTGATGATCCTCACCCACTACGACAACGACCATGTTGGATCGGCCGGGGAGCTGATCGGCAGCCTTGACGTGAAGGAAGTGATCGGCCCCGATTACGTCCGGAATTCGCTGCCGATGGTGGCGCTGACAGAAAATCTCGCCGCGAAAGGCGGGGAGTTGAAAAAGCTCACCCAAAACGCCGAATACACCTTCGGCGCGCTGTCGGTCAGCGTATCGGTGGCGAACGAGACGACCTATTCGGATGAAAACGACTATTCGCTGATCACCACCCTGACGCTGGGCGAAAAGAAGCTCCTCTTTCTGGGGGATGCCTGCAACGCCCGCCTCAAGGAGTTCTATCGGGATGCGAACACCACCTACGATTTCGTGAAACTCCCCCATCACGGCGACTACGAGGGCGCGATGCCGTCGATCTTCATGACCTGCGGCTTCCGATACGCCGTCATTTGTGCGGCGGAAAAGGAGGACTCCCGTCTGACCACTCTGCTGGAGAACTACTCGGTACAAACCTTCCGCACCTACGACGGTACGGTCACGATTACCTCGGACGGGAAGGAACTGGCGGTTGTGCAGTAACGGAGCGGAATCGAGATATAAACAATGGAACCAATCAGGACGGCATTTGCCGTCCTGATATTTATGTTATTCTATTAGCTTTACAAGATTTATGAAGCTGTTAAGTTGACTTTAATAGTATAAACAAGATTAGAAGAATTGCTTAAATTGCTGACCACCAAATAGATCTGACTGACTCCGTTTCCTATTTGGCTTTGTGTAAAGGTCGATACTGTAAGTGTTTTGGTGTTCAAATTGATTGTAGGAACATTGTTATTCAAATAATATGTTTGTGTGTAACCGTTTTGAGTACTGGAAAACGTAACTACTATAGCTACTGTACCTTTAAAATTTGAAGGAAAGCGAAATCTGTAATATTTGCTTGTTAATCCACTTACACTACCAGTTTTTGAAATTGTACTTTCAACAAATTTCGGGGTAACTTCTTTATTTGACCACCAGTCTCTTGATTCAGCTAATTCTTTTCCATATCCAAACGATGAGTCATCTACTCTCAAAACATAGCATGTCATTTTTCTATATGCATTATTGAATCCATCGCTATATCCGTTGCTTGCCATTCCATTATTTATAACTTCCCTAAATTCCGAAAAGCTAATATCTGCTGCATGATTATTATACTCTTCATATATCTTTACGATTGTATTCATTCCTCCAAAATCCATGTATATTGTCAGCGGAAAAATAGCCGCACCATAACCTTTATTATTCGGAAGTGTTGCCAATGATACTGTTTCTATACTATTGATAAACTCATAAATCTCCCATAAATGCTCCCCAATTGCACTGTCTTTATGATATATTAACGAGATAAAAGTAGCACACGCCTCGCCAAACCAATTGTATTGATAGTTATAAGACTTTTGAACCGCATGAAATAGTTCGTGAGCTATGGTTCGTTTAACATCATCAGTCAATGAAGTAAATTCATAGATAATAATACTACTTGCACATACATTACTATCGCTTGTAGGTGGTACATATACAGTTACCCCTGCATAATTATTCTCATTTTTGTTACAGTCTAATTGTACTACATATTTGCTTGAATCTGACAACGGGGGAATAAAGCCCCATCTTACAAACTGGGCACGTACCTGTGCAAAGTAGGCACCAACAGATTCCGCTGCACTTGCGCTAACTTTTTCTGGATCATAAAGTATTCTAAAATATGCATTCTCATATAGACCTTCTATATTCGGTAGAATTGCACCGGTTGGTGAATATTCATTGGCTTCTAACAGTTTATCGATCTTTGTTTCCAGTTCGAAAGAAATATTGCTTTCTTCTCTATATCTCTGAATTTCGTAAAAAACTCCGGTTAAACATTCAATATTATCAAAATTTCTTTTTATTACAAGATCACAATAGCAATCAATCTTTTCTTCCTCGGAGATAAGATCATTTTCATACGCCCATTCAGCAATCTCATACTTACTTGTCACAGAAAAATCATAGTAATCAGTAATAACATAATTTCCCGAATCCGTAACAATGATTCCGTCCATAGAAAAAACATCATCAGAGCGTATCGAAGCCAAAACTTCTTGCGTAGACGAACAGTTCCTCAATTCGTCATCTTTTCCCAAGATTTTGTTCTCAAAAAACGATTCACAATCATCGTTTTCTAACGAAAACATACCCTCAGGGCTGCCCCAATCAAGCAGCCCTCCGGATACATCCTCGGTTGCAGCAGCAGAAATGGGATACACTGACACCAGTGTCGCCGAGATCAACGCCAAACTTAACCATTATTTTGCAATTCTTTTCATCATTGTGTTCCTCCAATTTGCCTTTCTTTATTTTCACGGATATACTCCGCAAATCTCTCCGCGCTCACGCCATCCTGAACATACATCCAGAAACTCCGACTAAAAAGATCATACTTGATATAATTTGCATCCTGTTCTTTCCAAAAAGCTCTTAAAGAATGAAGATCCAGTTCGCCGTCTGAAACGGGTAAAATATCATATTTATTCAGAAACACCCAAGAACAGGCTGGCATATCAAACCGCTCATGTGTTTCAAGAGAATAAAAGTCATAGTACTCCATCGGTCTACGCGTAAATACAAACATATAATCAAATTGGGAAAGAAAATTCGTCACAACTTGCTCTTCATAATATCTCACTACAAATTCGTCTTCAATAACGGAAGTGGAACAAGCAAGTCGAACTGCCAGTGTAATTTGTGTTCCACTTTTGATTGTGTCGTAATAGTCCTGCAAAACCGTGCATTTAATCAGAAGATATTGATCATCACTATCATTAACAAACACACCTAGATATTCATCAATTTTCATTTTTGCAAAAACAGTTCTGTCCTCATGATAAGGATATGCGACTTCCATGGTTACTAAATAGCTGTTGGGGTCAATATTCGACGTGGCAGGTACGCTCCCGTTGGTTGTCTGTACGGGCGCTATGGCAGAACTGCTGCCCGCGTTTTCCGGCGAATCCGTGCCAACATTTTCCGTTCCGTTCCAATACCACATTCCAGCATATACTCCGCCTACGATCAGGCTGATACACGCCGCTGCGGCGATGCTCTTCGTCCAGACTGCCATTGCTCGCGGAGCAGGCGTCTCCATATCCGCTGCCGCGCGATCGATCAGGTCGTCGCCGATATATTCCATTGCATTCATAAATCTATTCGTCATCAAAATAATAGCCCTCTTTCTTTAAAAACTCTTTCAGCTGACCGCGCATCCGTGCCAACAGATTCCGCACCTTCGCTTCGGAGCAGCGGTGATTTTTCGCAATCGCCTTAATGGAATCGCAGAAGAGATACCTGCGGGCAAAGATATTCGCCCGTTCCGGCTTCTGCCCCCGCAGAAATCTGCCGATGACCTCGCCCAGCTCCCGCTCGCTCGCGTCCGCCCGCAGGCTTTCGTCCGGAATCAGCTCCGCGTATTCGTCTATGGGCATCTCCGGTCCTGCCGATCGCTTCTGCGCTCGATTGTATTCCAGCCGATTTATGGATATATTCCGTGTAATCCGGCTGATA
>CAYOON010000094.1:0-7018 GCA_964405595.1 uncultured Lachnospiraceae bacterium
GCTGTCTGAATGAGGAAGCGGCGGAAACCCGCATCCTGCCTTGCTTTTCGGAGATTTCACTTCCCTGCTGATTCGGTCAAAAATCGCTTTTGACCACATGTTTGACCACAACAACGACCACAATTGAATATCTATCGGGGTGTAGCCCAGTTGGTAGGGCGCCACATTTGGGATGTGGAAGCCGTCGGTTCAAATCCGGCCACTCCGACCAAAACTCCTCTGAAATCGTAAATTTCAGAGGAGTTTTTCGTTCCTTTCTTTGTTTACTACGGTGCAGTTTTTGACATAGCTCTCTGCTTTTAGCCGTTCCTTCTCCACCTTAATTTTCGCCCGGACCTCTACATTCATCTGCTCCGGAAATTTCGCACATTCCCCAAGGCTCTTGGAATATATCGTTTATCCAACGCGTTCGTGGGCGTATATCGCCCGCATTATGGTGATGGACTGGTGTATCTTGCCCTTGTACGGCTGGAATTTTGCGATTTGGGACGGTTTTGTGTTGTTGGTCATGGGGCGCCTCGCTGTTGCCGAATCCCTTCCCCTAAATTAATAACTGTTTTTTTCTTACGTTCGGCCAGTTCCATAAATTGCGCAGCGCCTGACCCAATTGTGGTAGTGATATATGTCACGACATAGTCCGACTGCTCGATCATCCATTTGTTGCGCCATGAGATGGCAAAGCGCGACGGAACAAATTCGATTCCATCCGGAAGGATTGTATTTTCTGAAATACTATCCGATACCAATTTATCTTTTGGCATATAGGCAAGGACAACAGCATATCGAAAGGAGTATTGCTTTACCAGCCTATCTAGTATTTTTCGTACCATGAAATCAAAATTCCCTTGATTTCCTACATAGAAACAATCAATGCCATGATTCTCTATTAAATCAATGATCGTAGACTGCAAAATCGCTTCAATATTGGTCGTGATATTCCGATGCCCGAAAAAAGTACACGTTGACATATCCATCGCTCCAAAACATTACCCATATATGGGTTATATTCTGATTATACTATAAATAATTTAAAATGTCAACCCATATATAGGTAATCTGTGCTGATTTCTATATTATCATTATATTAACCCGAAAATGGGTAATGATAGTGTAGAGGTGTATCAGATGGATTACTCTGATTTATATGTGAAACGTATTCGCGAATTGTGTAAACAGCGTGGGATCGCAATCAACAAGCTTGCAACGATGAGCGGTGTAAAGCAATCAACACTTGATAATATTGTACGAGGGATCTCGAAGAACCCGCGTGTGAAAACTTTGCATAAACTGGCAATTGCATTTAATATGACGCTTTCCGAATTTCTTGATTACAAAGAATTAAACGAGTATTCATTTGACGATGAGAATGATGAGGACTAATTGATTCGGTACAATAGAACGTTTGGGCAGGGTAATCCCCAAACAAAAGCAAACCTTTTCAAATGGATCAATACCATTGATAAGGCTTGCTTTTTGTTTTATATATTTCTTTGTCTACTGCGACTCAGTTTTCGATACGCCTGCATCTGATTTCAACACCTCTTTCTCAGCCTTGATTTTTGCCCGCACCTCCACGATCATCTGCTCCAGTATGCTACTCCGAAGCCTTTTCGACTGTTTCTGTTTCCAATTTGAAATTTACCTTCGTCTATCAATATATTTTGAATCCCACAGATAATTATGATCTAAAGGACGCAAAAATACCGTTATGCGACGCCTTGACCGTTCTTTCAAACAATTCAAGGCATACACACAACGGTATATTTTTGCGCTATTCAATTTTAGCCTTAATAATACCACATAATTTGCGATTTGTCAAGAGCACATGTGTGTCTTTTTTAATCTTGAAATTATATATGTCTTTTGCTCATTTTGTTTCATTATTCCTGCTCTCTCTTCTTCGAGGCTACAACCGCGCCTGCAAGAGCGACAACCGCTACCGCGGCAATTGCGACGGATGCGCTGCCGGTTTTGGGATCGTCGGGCGTGTCGGGAGTGATACCCGGCTCGTCGGGAATGGGAGAATCAGTCTCCACATCCATGGTAAAATGCTCGAGCAGCACAAGATATACAGCCTTGTTCAATCCCATGTTACCGAGAGATACCGTTTCCCCGGCAGTAACCTCTTTCTGATACAGCTCAAAGATGGTTTTATCTGTATTGTTTATGGACAGGGTGAGATTGGTTTTCGTGAAACCGGAGTTCCCTTCCAGCCATTCGGGTGTGGGGGCGGAGTTGTCCCACGCAACATACAGATTGGTTGATGCCAGTACGTCAAAAGTCAAAAGCTCCGATTCCGCGTTCCAGAGCTTGGAATCCATGGCAGGGCTAATCCAGTCGCACCCCCACAGCTCGGCAGGGACGTCGTTGAAGGTAAAGGTTCTGTCGCCGTGGCTTATGTCACCGATTTGCAAATTGGTCTTAACGCTCCAATTTTCGGCATGAGATTCGTCATTGCAGACTAAATTGTCGATTGCCGCAGTACCGCCGATCAGACTGAGTCTGCGAACGTCGGTGTTCAGTTTTTCAACGAGCGCGGCAGGAATGGAGGCTTTCTGGGAAACAGTCAGTTCATCATATGCAGCTTTTGCCGCAAGTATCTGCTTCGAATCGCTTAAGGTTACGTTGTATACCGGATTCAGCGCGCTGATCAAGTTGATCACATTGACAGTTGCTTCATCGGCCAGCGCCTGCTTGAAATGAAACGTAATACTGTCCAGATTCAGCTCGCCGGGAAGCTTGGAGCCGCTTTTGATCTCGATATTGTGTGCTCCCTCGATCAGCGTCAGTTCTCCGATCTCCTTTTCGGCCCAAGAGAGTACACGGGCATCCCAATCCGCCGCAACGATGTTGGCCGGATCCACATCAAGATCAAATTCGCTTACAAGATCTCCGTCAAGATAAAGCTGTGCGCTGCGAAGGGGCGAATAAACCTCAAGCTCGCCCACCTGTGCGCCGTTTGAACCGTTATCGCTGACACCGGTGAAAAGAATCCTAACAAATCGTATTTCGGCAGGATCAAATACCGCGTCTACATAGTTACCGGCAAGATTTCCTTTGCCCGCGGGCTCAAAATAATATTCGTCAGTCTCCTTCAGGGTTGTGAAGGTCTCACCGTCCGTACTGCCCAGCACCGCGAATGTCTCACTTCTGGCGCCCCAGTCGGTGACAATGCGGATTCGGATCATGTGAACCGGGATCACGCTGCCGAGATCCAGCTGGAGCCATTTAGGCTCGTCCGGCGTAACGGGCTGACCCGATCCCCAGTACGAACCTCTTTCGGGATTACCGTCGGTAACGTCGCCCGAGGTTTGGGTGTGACTGCTCGACTGTCCGCTTTTTCTTCCGAGCGCCTGATTCTCCATATACAGGGCAGAACGCAGAGAAAGTCCGTAAATTCCGGATTTTGTGACGTTCACGTCAAAGGAAACGGAGTCTTCCGAGGAGAGAAATCCGGAAACATACCCGCTTCCGGTGTATCCGGGGATGCCTTCCGAAGCGCTGACAGCATCTCCGGACAGATTTCCGTCTTCGAGCTGATAGACGGACGAGACGGAGCCGTTCAGCACAAATCCGTCCTCTGCAGTGGCTGCCTGCACCGTAGGAAGAGCGGCACTAAATAAGAAGGCAGCAGTCAGAAACGTGCTGACAAAAGGCTTCAAGCCTTTTCCCGTGATTTTCATTGTTTTTTTCATGATAAACCTCCTGAAAATTATTTGAATTTCTTATTTGTATTTGATGCAGTCCATTTTGGTAAATGAAAGCAGTCTCAAATCGACCGGTTTAGATGGGAAGCAAGAGAATCATGAATTCACCCTCTTGCTTTCCCATGGATCATTTTACGGATTATTTCTTTTTCTTTTTTATCACCGCTACCGCTGCAATTCCCGCAAGTACAAGAATGCAGACAGCTGCTGCGGCGATTGCCGCATAAATCGCAGCGGGAGGGGTTGACTTTGGCGTTTCGTCTTCGATGCCTTCATTGCCGTCATCCTTACTATCTTCCCCACCGTCGCTCTTGTTTTCGTCCGCATTACCGACTACGGTAACGGTTGCTTTGGCGGTAAGTCCTTCCGGATTCTTTGCGCCGTCAACATTTCCGAGAATTCCGGTATAGATATAGCTTCCTAATTCGGACAGATCGTAGTCTGCGTCCGCCTGCCAGTGAACGGGAACGCGGATTACCTCGTCAAAGTCTACGATTACCTCAACCGTATCGGGCAGCGAAGGAGCGCCCGCGAGGTCTTTTACCGTCCCGTCAACGCGGGTAGGCATGACATATACAATATTTTTGTCATATACCGCTTCTTTGTCGCTGTAGCCCCTATAGTATGTAATCTCTTCCCGCACGTCCTCGCTCAGAAGAACATTGACGCAGTTTTTAAAGGTGACGTTATCGGCGTATTCTATGCAGTACGCCCACGCGTTCGATCTTCCGCCCGCCGAATAGTGTTCCGGGTAGCCAGATCCGACACCGGACGGCCATCCGGGCACCGAGGTATATCCTCCGGGCAGTTCAAGATACACATTCTCAAAGGAAACATTCTCAATCTTGTGCTGATTGTTCAGACCGATCAGCAGCACCTCGTGAACATCGGCATCATAGCTGTGCGGCGGCATCATGGGTTTAGTATAGCTGATGTCCTTGAACTCCACGTTTCGGATGTATCCGATCCGCTTTCCGGGATTGCTCACCGGCTGACGTCCTCTGTCTCCTACCGAGAAGAAGATCGGATCGTCCACTTCGGTCATCGTGATGCGCTCGAACCGCAGCTTCTCGATTTCCGCGCCGTCTGCCGACTGCATCGTGATACCCGATTTCACGACGTTTTTCAGGGTAACATCGCAGACGGTCAGATTCTTCAGTCCGCCGTAGGTATCCGAGCCGAACTTGATACCGTTGGAGCGGGACTGAATCGTCAGGTTCCGGACGTCGATATTCGCGCACCCCATCATGCACGAGGACTTGAAGCAAAGCCCGTCGTCTCCGGCAAGAATGTTGCAGTTCTCAATGGTGCAGTTGATCACGTCACAGGGGTCGATACCGTCGCGGTTGGGGGTATTCATGCTGTTGACGTTCACATTCCGGATCGTCACGTTCCGCGATTCCATGGGAACCAGCGTCCAGAATGCGCTGTTGATCAGGTTGACGTTCTGAATCGTCACATTTTCCGAGAGAACGGAGAGGATCACGCAGGGGCGAGCGTCGGAAAGCCGGCGGTTGGTCGCGGGATCGTTGACGCGGTAGCCGTAGAAGCCGTTTCCGTCAATGGTTCCGCCGCCCTCGATCCGTACGTTCGAGGCATTCTCGGTAAGGATAAGCCCGCGTCCGATCTGTCTGTAATTGACAAGTCCTTCGCACGACTCAACAAGCGGATACCATGTTTTATCCATCATTCCCAAGAGCTTTGCGGACGGGCTGATGTGCAAGGTCGTGTCGCTCTTTACCTGAATCGTTCCGGTCAGGAATACTCCGCCGTCAAGAATCACGGTTTTTCCGGTGTATGCGGCGTCGTCCAATGCCCGCTGAATGGCATTGGTATCGTCGGTTACACCGTCGCCTTTGGCGTTGTAGGGAGCCTTTTTGACGTCGATGACGTTATCGGTGTCGATCAGTGTTTCGCCGAAGCTGCTGCCTTTGTACATCAAAAGGCTGTCAATATAGGCGGTGTTATCGGTTGCCAGCGTAAAGGACACGCGGCTGACTGCGGACACATCCTCCGCGAAGGACAGCCCGCTCTTTCGCAGAGCACCGTCCACATAGACGTCATATCGGTTGGTATCGGTATTCACAACAAGACGGATTTTGTACCAGTTGTTTGCCGGATAATATGCCCACGGGGAGTCTCCGTCCATGACCTTAACCCAGTTATCGCCGTTTATGGCGTAAAGGCTGTTGTGATAAAAGGCAACGCCTGCCGCTATGCGATTGTCGCTGTCACTAAGTACCGGCATAGATGCGAATCCAATGCCGCTGATCTTCACCTTCACCTCGAAGGAGAACAGACCGCTGGTTTGCGGCAGAGTCCGGCTCGCCTTTGCTGCCGAACCGTCTGCCGTAAGAAGCAGACTCTGATCGGAGTCAAAAGGTACGTCAGCGATTGCAATACTGTTCTCTCTGCTTGACGTCCAACCGTCCGGAACGGCGGTCTGACCGTTGAAATCCTCGGTAAAGAGATACTCTTCCGGGTCATCGTAGATCAGGACATTATCAATCGAAAGTGTGCTGCCCGCTTCATAGACCCCGAAGCAGATGGTCTCTGCCCCGCCGGCCGCGCCTGTTTTCAGATTCTGCGCCTTGCGAAGATGATCCATCCAGACGTCGTAGCTTCCGGTTTTCAGGTCGATGACCAGTTTCAACGTGTACCATGTATCGGGGCGATAGTAAGAGAGCTTGCAGCTTTCGCTTTCGTTCGTTACTTTTAAATAGCCATCTGTGTCAAATATCAGCTGCGCGATCGCTTCGCCGGAGGTATTCAGCAGCGCTGCCGTCATTTTTCTGTCGGGAGCGGAGGATTTTACCTTGTACTCCACGATTATTCTGCCGTCCGGCGTTGCGGACAACTTCTTTTGAAGCAGCGCGGCTTCGGTGCCGTCCTTGGTGAAGTTCACATACCGGTCAATCTTGCTCATCTCGCTGCCGTAAACCTGCAGCTCTCCAACCTGTGCGCCCGGCGCGCCTGTATTTCCGGTGAAGCAAAGCCGGACATGGCTTACATCGGCACTTTTTTCAAGGGTTATGGTCACGGTGTTCTTTTTGTTGCGCTGGAAAACATAGTCATTGGAGGCCGCAAGCTCGGTATATGTGACGCCGTCTTCGCTTCCCGTTATCGAGAAGGTCTGTGTACGGTTGGCCCAACTCGGATTGAGCTGAATCACGATCCGATCGACGTTTTTGACGCTGCCCAGATCCACGTCAATCCAGGAATTCTTATCGGAGCTTGCTGCTTCCCAATAGGTATCCGGATGCCCGTCCGTCGCGTTCATCAACTGATCGGCAGTCTTGCTGCTATAGGTA
>CAYOON010000095.1:0-6636 GCA_964405595.1 uncultured Lachnospiraceae bacterium
GATGATCCCTGCCGACGGCGTGATCGTCATGGGAGCGGTATCGGTGGATCAGTCCGCTCTCAACGGCGAGGGCGACGAGGTTCGGAAATATCCATCCTCCATGACTGCCAAAAAGTCACTGTTGTGTCCAGCTGCCCTTTTTAGAGGAACGGTGATCTGCTCGGGACAGGGCGTCATGCAGGTGATGGACGTAGGTAGGAACACCATCTACGGTTCCCTTGCCGGAGAATTGGGGCAGGAGACGAGAGAAAGCCCTCTCAAACTGCGTTTGCGTACGCTGGCGGCAACTATCAGTAAGATTGGCTATATTGCCGCGATTGTGGTTGCGGTCAGTTATTTCTTCAACGCAATCTTCGTGGAAAGCGGCTTCAATATGGGAATCGCCATGGCGAAGCTCACGAACTTCCCGTTTTTGGTGCGGTGCATTCTGCATTGCCTGACCTTGGCTGTGACAATAACCATCGTTGCTGTTCCAGAGGGGTTGCCGATGATGATTACGGTGGTATTGTCCGCTAACATGAAAAAGATGCTGAAGGATCAGATCCTGGTGCGAAAGCTGGTGGGCATCGAGACGGCGGGGAGCATGAATATTCTGTTTACCGACAAAACGGGAACGCTGACCACCGGAAATCAGTCGGTTGCCATGCTTCTGACCGGGGACGGGAAGGAACACCGACATTTTTCCGATCTCGGCGCACTTTGCCCGGTAGTCGGAATGGAAGCATTTGTCAACAGTGATTCCTACCGACAGGGGAAGAATATCACGGGAGGGAATGCCTCCGACCGCGCGCTGGCAGTCTTTGCGGCAGGCGCAAAATTCGATCGAACCGAGATCGAGAAAAAGATTCCCTTTGACAGCAAGCGAAAATATTCCGCATCCAAACTGAAAAATTCGAAATATCCGATGCTGATCAAGGGCGCTCCCGACGTACTGATGCCGCACATCGTCGGTTATCTTGCCCCCGACGGTTCGGTGATCTACCAACCCGTTTCCTATGTCGTAAAATCCCGGCTTCACGACCTCAGCAGTCAAACCTACAGAATCCTGGCACTTGCCTACGGCGATCGCCTGCCTGACGGAAATTCCTTCGGTGATCTGATCCTGATCGGATTTGCGATCATCCGGGACGAAATTCGCAAAGACGCGGCGGAATCGGTGGAACAGATGCACAGGGCGGGGATTCAGGTGGTCATGCTGACCGGCGATCATAAGGATACAGCGGAAGCAATCGCACGCAGGTGCAGAATTCTCTCGGATGCCGATCGATCGTTGGTTCTGACCTCGGAGGAGCTTGCCTCCATGAGCGATCAGCAGGTATCGGACATTCTGCCTCATCTGGCGGTACTGGCAAGAGCGCTTCCCGAGGATAAGAGTCGTCTAGTGCGGATCGCACAAAGTCGGAACATGGTAGTCGGTATGACCGGTGACGGAATCAACGACGCACCCGCCCTGAAGATCGCCGACGTGGGCTTTGCCATGGGAAACGGAACCGATATTGCCAGAGAAGCCGGTGATATTGTTCTTCTGGATAACGATTTTTCCTACATCGTCAAAACGGTTCTCTACGGGCGTACGATCTTCAAGTCCATCCGCAAATTCATCATGTTCCAGCTTACGATGAATTTCAGCGCTGTTGCCGTCTCGCTAATCGGCCCCTTCATTGGAATAGATACCCCGGTAACCGTGATTCAGATGCTGTGGATCAACATCATTATGGATACGCTGGGAGGTCTGGCGTTTGCCGGAGAACCGCCGGTCAAATCCAGTCTGGAGGAGGCACCCAAACGGCGCGACGAGCCGCTGGTCAATTCGTACATGGCAAAGCAGATCGCATTTTTGGCGACTTTTTCGGTCAGCGTCTGCCTTGCCTTCCTGAAAATGGAGTCAATCCGGAATTTCTTCGGATTTTACGAGAATCCGACCGCCTTTCTGACCGCTTTTTTCGGACTGTTCATCTTCCTCGGCGTGGTAAACTGCTTTATCGCACGAACGCCGCGGATCAATCTGATGGCACATATCAAAAAGAATGCCGGATTCTGTACAATCATGATCGCGGTTACGCTGATCCAGATGCTGATGATCTATTTCGGCGGAACTGCCTTCCGCACGGTTCCGCTTTCGATCGGACAGCTGCTCTTCGTCTTCGGTCTCTCGCTGCTGGTGCTTCCGTTTGAACTGTTCAGACGACTGATCCTGCGATTTAAAACAGGGTACGGTCAGAATATTTGAATAGAAAAAGCGCATCCCGGACAAAATATTGACGAAACTCACAATTTCAAGAAAGGTATGGTCGTAATTATGGAAAGCTTTCGCTATGAGATAAAGGATCCGCTCGGAATCCATGCAAGACCCGCCGGAATTCTCGTGAAACTGTCCGGGGAGTTTTCCTCCGATATAACCATCCAGAAGGACGGAAAGACTGCCGATATGAAGCGTCTGTTCTCCTTGCTGGGGCTTTGCGTGAAAACGGGCGATACCGTCACGGTATCGGCAAGCGGCGAGGACGAGAAGCAGGCGTCTGAACAACTGGAAAGCTGCTTTTGCAGAATCCTCTGATTATAAAAAAATCGACTGTCGCAGTAATAAATACTGCGGCAGTCGTTTTGTTTGCTATGAATCGGATTTTCCGTTTACAGAAGCCGCACCCCGGAGCCTTCTTCGGGCGAGCAGGAGCACGAGGAAGATCAGGATCGGGAAGACAGTAGCCGCGCTGAGTCCGATGCTGAGTTTGCCGTCGAAGCGGCCGGAGAGGATTCCTACCAGCAGTGGTCCCGTGGTACATCCCAGATCCCCGGCGAGAGCCAGCAGAGCAAAGAGCGCCGTTCCGCCGCCCGGACTGCATTCGCTGGCGATACTGTAGGTTCCCGGCCACATGACCCCTACCGAAAATCCGCAGAGCGCGCACCCGATCAGCGACAGGATCGGATTTGGCGCAAGCGTTACAAGCAGATAGGCAGCTATGCAGAGCCCGGCAGAGAAGATCATCTGTGTCGCGATGTGAATCTTTCGGGTAAGTTTCGAGGACAGCACACGCGCGGTGCCCATCAGAACAGCGAACATACAGGGTCCGGCAAGATCGCCGATTGACTTGTTGACGTTCAGCCCCGCCTCCGCGAAGGCGGAAGCCCATTGCCCGAGGGCAAGCTCGCTGGCACCGGCACAGATCATCAGCAGGGCAAGCAGATAGAATATCCGATCCGAAAGAATCTCTCGGATCTTCATTCCACCCTTTTCCTCACTTAAGCTGACAATCGGCACTTTCAGAAAGAAGAACGCGTTTGCTAGGGGAAGAAGTGCCCAGATCAGGGTCAGATACTTCCAATTCCCGGTGCCAAGCAGGAAGAAGTATAGAGTTGACAGCGCAATCATCCCAACCACGCCCCAACAGTAGAAGGAGTGCAGCAGGCTCATATGCGCTGACTTGTTCTCGGTGGGGCAGGCCTCGACCAGCGGACTGATCAGCACCTCGATCAGCCCTCCTCCGATGGCGGAAAGCATATAGGAGAGAAGCAGTCCAACGAAGGGGATCGGCAGAAGCCCCGGCAGGATCGCGAGACAGCAAAGTCCGGCAAAGGAAAAGAGATGGGCGGCGATCAGGCAGATCCGATAGCCGATCCTGTCCACGAAGTAGGCGGATGCCAGATCCACGAGAAGCTGGATCCCAAAATTCAGCGAGATCAGCAGGGAAATCTGCTCCAATGAGATCTGATAGTCATTCTGGAAGGTCAGATAGAGAAGCGCAGGGAAATTGTTGATGATTGCCTGGGTGATATATCCGATATAGCTGGCAGCTATTGTATGTCGATAGGTGAGTTTTTTCATGAATTCTTATCCTAAAACAGGTTTTCAATCACTGCCCCGGTTTTTTCAAGGATTTCCTTTTCAAATTCGGAGAAACGGTTTGTCTCGGGCGAGTCAATATCCAGAAGTCCGAAGACGCTGCCGTCTTTTCTGTGCAGGACAACTACGATTTCCGATCTGGATGCGGCATCGCAGGCGATGTGTCCCGGAAACTTATGAACGTCAGGCACGACTATGGTCGAATCGTCCATCCAGGCAGTCCCGCAGACGCCTTTTCCGTAAGAGATTCGCGCGCAAGCGGGTTTTCCCTGAAAGGGAGCGAGAACCAGTTCGTTTCCCGACACCCGGTAGAATCCCGCCCAGTTGATCCGATCAAGCGAATCCCAAATTAGCGCGGAGGCGTTGGACAGACCGGCAACCCAGTCGGTTTCCCCATCCAGAAGATACTTCATCAGATAGGGAAGCTCTTTGAGTCTTGCAATGGGATCGGCAGTGGCAGAGTGGTTCAGTTCCATGATTCAACATCCTTTCATTTTGAGGCAGTACATTGCCTTAACAGATTATGTTTTATACCAAAATCGGTGCATCTGACGGCACGGTGTGCTGTTTCTTCAACTTGTGAAGTACAATATAGTAGACGGGGATCAGCAGAACGATTGCCATAACCCACGCAAAGGGACCCGCAATGCAGGCGGCGTCGAATCCGAATTTCGGAACCAGAAGTACGCCGATCATCGCTCTTGCGAACAACTCGAATACTCCGGCAAGCATAGCGGGAAGACCGTAGCCGAGCCCCTGAACGGTATTTCTGTAGATAAACAGGAATCCCAGTGCCGGATAGAAGAACGAGCAGATCCGGTAGAGTCTAGCGATGTTGGCGATTACCTCGGTCTCCTCCTTGTTGACGAAGAGAAGCGCCAGTTTATCACCAAAGAACCACATAAACACGCCTGCGCAGATCGTGTAGATCAGCGAGAGAACCAGACACCGGTTTACGCCCTCGTTGACCCTGTCGATCCGTCCGGCGCCCCGGTTCTGTCCGCTGAAGGTTGCCATGGTGATGCCAAGCGATTCCATGGGCTGAGTGACGATCATCTGGGTTTTGTTTCCGGCGGTGATTGCGGCGATACTGTTGCTGCCCAGCGTGTTGACCGCGCTCTGGAGGATAACGCCGCCGATGGCGGTAATGGAGAACTGGAACGCCATGGGAAGTCCCAGATAGAGCAGCCGCTTGGAGAGGGAAATGCTGAAGACAAAATCCTGCTTCGTAAGGCAGATTCCCAGCGCCCGTCTTTTTTTGAAGATGTAGATCAGACAGAGGATACCCGAGAGAAGCTGCGCCAGTACGGTGGCATATCCCGCTCCGGCGACACCAAGATTCAGAGGTAGAACGACAATGAAGACGTAGTCGAGTACGACGTTGGTCAGCGCGGATATGATCAGGAAGATCAGCGGCGACCGGCTATCGCCCAGTGCCCGGAGAATGCCGGCGAGAATGTTGTAGAACATCGTCGCGCTCATGCCGGCGAAGATTACGATTATGTAGTTGTACGCATCATCCAGAATTTCCTCGGGAGTCTGCATCAGGATCAGTATATCGCGGGTGAAGATCAGCGTCAGCACGGTCAGTAAAGCGGAAATCGCCGTTCCGAGGTAGATCATGTGGGCAATGGTTTTGCGAAGCTTATCATAGTCCCTGGCGCCGAAATATTGGGCGACCGGGATGCAGAATCCGCTGGAAATACCCAGAACGAAGCCGATGATCAGAAAGTTCACCGATCCCGTTGATCCGACGGCTGCCAGCGCCTGCGTACCGATGAATTTACCGACGATGATGCTGTCTACCATGTTGTATAACTGTTGAAAGAGATTTCCCAGCAAAAGCGGAAGCGAAAAGGTAAGTATCTGCCTGACGACGCTCCCCTTGGTCATGTCTTTAACCATATCTTATAACCCAGCCTTTCTTCGGTTTTCCTATGCAAACTATTCAATATAAGCGTATTATAGCACGATATAAGCGGTTTGTAAAGATTTTTCGGCAGAATTCTTCTACAAACTTCGGAAAAAAGTGTGCCTATGAATCAGTCAATCTGCCTATAGAAAGACGGTTGAATGATTTGTGAATAATTGCTAAATTTTATCTGAATAATATCGCAAAGGTATTGACATTATACAAATATAATGCTATAATAAAGATGCAGAAAGGAAGAATATTCCGATCAGCAATAGGCAAACTTACAATAAAACAGAAAGGTGGTTCGGTTATGAAAATTACAATTTCCGACAGACAAAATGTGGTGAACGCATCCTTCAAGGCACACATCGAAAAGAAGCTTGCAAAGTTTGAAAAGTATTTCAAAGATGATGCAGATGCGAAAGTGAAGGTCGGAAAAGAGCCGAACAGGGAAACGGTGGAGCTGACCATCATCAGCCAGGGAACGATCTTCCGGAGCGAGCAGTCCGACGATACTGCCATGAACGCGCTGGATCGCTGCGTCTACGCCATTGAGCGGCAGATCCGGAAGAATAAGACGAGACTGGAAAGACGGTTGCGTCAGGGTGTATTTGTAAAGGGAAGTGATAGCTATCTGCCCGCAGAACCGGCAGATGAGGGGGATTTTGAGGACGAGAACGTAGTAATTCGCAACAAATCCTTTAAGTTGAAGCCTATGTCGGTGGATGAGGCGATCACGCAGATGAATCTGCTCGGGCACGATTTCTTTGTCTATGTAAACGATGCGAGCGGACAGGTGAATGTAGTCTATAAACGCCGCGACGGCAACTACGGAAACATCATGCCGGAGCAATAAGCACAAATTGATGTGAAAGTCAAA
>CAYOON010000095.1:6646-7015 GCA_964405595.1 uncultured Lachnospiraceae bacterium
AAATTTAAGAATGCCGCGCGTTTGTGCGGCATTCTCTTTTTGAAAAGGCCTTGACAAATATACGATAAAACGGTATAATAAAGATGAATTCACAAGAGACAGAATTGCAGCCAAGAAAGGTTCGGATAGTAAAATGAGCAATGAATTTTTACCGATTACAGCCGAAGAATGCCGGGAGCGCGGATGGGATGCTCCCGATTTCGTCTACGTTTTGGGGGACGCCTACGTCGATCACCCCAGCTTCGGACCGTCGATCATCTCCAGAGTGTTGGAGGCAAAGGGTTTTCGCGTGGCGATGCTCGCGCAGCCCGATTACCGATCCTGTGAGGCGTTTAAGCGTTTTGGCAGACCGAGACTGGGCTTTCTGGT
>CAYOON010000096.1:0-6640 GCA_964405595.1 uncultured Lachnospiraceae bacterium
CGACGTCACCGACAAGGGTTACTATATCAACTCCGATCGTGTAGACGACCGGGAGGACATCGACGACTTCAGCCACTTTACCTTTGAGAGCCAGTTCCAGAAGATCTCCACCGGCGGATCCATTTCCTATGTGGAAATCCCCAATCTGCGCCACAATCTGCCCGCGCTGGAGGAATTGGTGCGCTATATCTACGACAATATCCAGTACGCCGAGTTCAATACCAAGAGCGACTACTGCCATGTATGCGGATTCGACGGCGAGATCATCATCAACGACGATAACGAATGGGAATGCCCGGTCTGCCATAACAAGGATCACAAGAAGATGAACGTCACCCGCCGTACCTGCGGCTATCTGGGCGAAAACTTCTGGAATGTGGGCAAAACCAAGGAGATCAAGTCGCGGGTGCTTCATCTGTAAGCTCTGCGCGAAAGGCAAGCTATGAATTTTGCTACCATAAAAAAATTTGACGTTGCCAACGGCCCCGGGGTGCGAGTGTCACTGTTCGTCAGCGGATGCACCCATCACTGCAAGGGCTGCTTCAATGCCGAGGCATGGGATTTCTCCTACGGCTCCCCTTTCGGGGAGGCGCAGGTAGGAGAAATCCTTGAGGCCATGGCAGCTGACTACATCAAGGGCTTCTCTCTCTTGGGCGGGGAGCCTTTTGAAGCGGAAAATCAGCCCGCACTTGCCGATCTGTTGGAGCGCATACGCGAAAAATACCCGAACAAGACGGTATGGTGCTATTCGGGCTACTCGCTGACCGAGGATCTGCTGCCCGGCAGAGTCGGAACAAGAGAGAACATCGACCGGATGCTCGCCTGCATCAACGTTCTGGTGGACGGCGAGTTCGTGGAGGAATTAAAGGATCTGAACCTCCAGTTCCGGGGATCCTCCAATCAGCGGATCATCCGCCTTCCCGAAACGCTGAAAAGCGGGAAAATTGTCTTGTGGGATCCGGCAAATCCCTGAATCTGAAAGGAAATACCATGAAAGTACGCATTAAAAAACTATCGGAAGGCGCAATCCTTCCGACCTACGGCTCCCCCTATTCCGCGGGTGCCGATCTTTACGCCTGTATCGACGGATCGCTGACCTTTGCGCCCGGGGAGACCAAGCTGGTACACACCGGAATCGCGCTGGAGATCCCGATCGGCTACGCCGGACTGATCTATGCCCGCAGCGGTCTTGCAACCAAGCGGGGACTCGCCCCTGCCAATAAGGTGGGCGTCATCGACTGCGACTATCGCGGGGAGATCATGGTCGCGCTGCATATTCATTCCGATAAGGAGCAGACTATTCTGGACGGAGAGCGGGTTGCGCAGCTCGTAATCACGCCCTACTATACCGCTGAATTTGAAGTTGCGGAAGAGCTTTCCGATACGGTTCGCGGTGAAGGCGGATTCGGCTCCACCGGCAGAAAATAAGAGGAAGCAGATCATGACAGCACTTGAAAGACTTCTGAAATATGTAAAAATCAACACGCAGAGCGTAGAGGACAGCGATCTGACGCCGTCCTCGCCCAATGTTTTCGTCCTTGCGGAGCTGCTTGCAGAGGAGCTGACCAAACTCGGCGCCAAGGACGTGCGGATCGACCGCGCCGCGGGCTGCGTCTATGCGATTCTGCCTGCGACGAAAGGGTTCGAGGATCGGAAAAAGATCGGATTCATCGCCCATATGGACACCTCCCCTGATTTTTCGGGCGAAGGCGTGAATCCCCAGATTCACGAGAACTATGACGGCGGGGATGTTCCTCTCGGCTGCGGTCGAGTTCTGCGGGTCAGCGACTTCCCCCATCTGCCCACGCTGAAAGGGCGCACGCTGATCACCACCGACGGATCCACGCTGCTGGGCGCTGACGATAAGGCGGGCGTCGCCGCTATCATGACCATGGTCGAGACCTTGATCCGTGACGAGATCCCCCACGGTCAGGTCAGCATCGCCTTCACTCCCGACGAGGAGGTCGGAAGGGGCGCGGACAACTTCGACATCCCGGGATTCGGCGCAGATTTCGCCTATACCGTGGACGGCGGCGAGGAAGGGGAGATTGTCTACGAGAACTTCAACGCCGCGGCTGCCGAGATCACGGTCAATGGCTTCAACGTCCATCCCGGATCGGCGAAAAATACCATGATCAACGCCGCATTGGTCGCGATGGAGCTGAATTCCATGCTTCCGGCAGGCGATACGCCGAGAAATACCCGCGATTACGAGGGATTCTATCACCTGTGCGGTATAGAGGGTGGCGTGGAGAAGGCGAGCCTTTCCTATATCATCCGCGATCACAGCAAAGAGATTTTCGAGGCAAGAAAATACACCCTTCGCCATATCGCCGATCTGCTGAACGAGAAGTATGGCGCGGGTACGGTGGAGCTGACCATCACCGACTCCTACGCCAATATGAAGGAGCTGATCGAGCCCTGCATCCATCTGGTGGACAACGCCAAGGCGGCGATCCGTTCGCTGGGTCTGGAGCCTTCAACCGCCCCCATTCGCGGCGGCACCGACGGCGCGAGACTGACCTATGAGGGTCTGCCGTGTCCCAATCTGGGTACAGGCGGATACGCCTTCCACGGTCCCTATGAGCATATCACAAAAGAAGGTCTGGAGCTTTCCTCCGCGATTCTCGTGGAGATCGTAAAGAAATATGCAGAGGATTAAATAATTTTGACTCCGTTTCCCGATAGGGGGAACGGAGTCAAAATTATTTAATACAGATTCATAATCAGCGAAGTGATCGGCATGGTTGCCACAGACAGGATGGTCGTGATCGCCACAACCTTGCCCGCGGTCTCCCGGTCCCCGCTGAATTTCTCGGCGAATATCCCCGTAGCGGTAGCCGCCGGCGCAGAGGCGCAGATGAAGCTGACGTAGGCTCCGGTCGGATCGTTGTAGATTCCGACCAGTGACAGAAGCTTTAGCAGACCAAACAGCAGCAGCGGGCAAGCGATCAGCCGAAGGACGGTTGCGAGAAGCAGGTTCCCGGAAAAAATCCCCTTGAGCTTTACAGTCGCAAGCTGCATACCGATCAGCATCATGGACATGGGCGCGATGGTATCCCGCAGAGCGGACAGCGCGTCCACGACGACCACTGGGACATATCCGTCGATGGGGAGCAGGAAAATCAGCAGGCCGATATAGGTAGGGATCGTGGCGGGATTGAGGAACATCTTCTTTGGGGAGATGTAGCTGCGGTCTCCCGTGTAGATCAGCGCGCCAAGCGACCACATGAAGAAGTTGAATCCCACCACATAGAAGGTTGCGTAGATCGCCGCTTCCTCGCCGAAGAGCGAGATAATCAGCGGGATCCCCATATAGCCGGAGTTTGCGAAAATCACCGCGAAGCGGTAGACCTTTGCCGCGTCCGGCCGTTCCTTTCGGAAGAAGGGGAAGGTCAGTGCGAAAAAGAGCAGATGGGCGGCGAAGGAGAAGAGCAGTACCCACAGACAGGTGATCATCACCCCCTTGTCAAAGGCGCGGATGAAGGATACCACGATCATGGCAGGGGTTGTGATGTAGAGGATCACACTCGAAAAGGCAAGCTGCGCCGATGCCTCGCAGATCTTCGTCTTTCTGACGAGGAATCCGGGGATCATCATCAGAAAGAGCAGAAAGACCTTGGTAAACAGCAGGGATGTTTCGATCATGCGCCGATCACAACTTTCAAAGTCAGAACTTCGCACCCTCCGATACCGGTTTGCAGGGTGGATCCGCTGACAGAGACAGCATGATCGACGGTCCGATCCAGATAGTCCACCGCAAGGGCGGAGCGAACCCGGTCGGTGAAGCTGACGTTGATCGTATCGGAATCATCCGACAAATTCACGAAGCGCAGAATCAGCGCGTCGCCATCGTCGGAGCGGGAGATCGCCGAGAGAACCGAGGTTTTGCAGTCGTAATCCAGAAGCGCACCGACTGCGGCAAGATCGCCGGGGTGAGATGCCGCGGGGATATAGGCGAGTCTGCGGATCATGGAATCGGCGGATTCCTTGATTATCTTGGAATCCTCGGACAGGATCCCGATACAGAGGCGGACGTTGTGGATGCCGCGCTCGGGATATTTATCGGGGGAGCTTGCGGTGTTGATCAGGGTAGAGATTAGTGTTCCGTCGGGACGGGCACGATAGCCGTACTTGCAGTCGGCGACCATAGCGACGACTCTGCCCGATCCGTCGGGACGGGCGCAGAAGGTCAGTCCCGGCGCGTCCTGCTCACCGACCGGACGGGAGATCACGCCCGCCGGAATATCGTAAAGGGCGGTTTCCGAGCGATCGGCAAGGGGAAGCGCGTAAGCAAGCACGGGAACCGTTGCTCCTGCCGCTTCGTTCCAGTCCACCTCGGTCTGGATGGAGAGATGCTTCGCGCCCTTATCCAACGTGATGTCGGCTGTGACAGTGGAGTTTAGCACCTTCGCGGTGAAATGCAGCCCCTTCCGCAGATCGCCATGGGCTCTGCCGCCGTTTATCTCGGTGATCTCGTCTATCTTGTGAATCTTCAGATAACGCCCGATGTTCCATGCGTTGGAGGTTCGGCTTTCGGTGTCGATCAGCACGAAAGAACCCTCCTCGCCGGGACGAATGAACTCCTTGCCGCCCGACAGATCGACCAGCGATTTCAGCGCGCCGGTTTTAAAGTCAAATACAGCGCGGATCAGCCCGTTATCCAGCACGAAATCGCTGTAGGGCTTTTGCGTACTCCATTCAGGGTGCAGATAGAAGGGATAGCTGTCGATCTCCTTCTGGGAGAGCACGACAGTCGCATATCCTAGTGCCGGAACCTCAACAAAGGCCAGCAGCTTGATAAACTTGTGATCCCAATAGGTTTCGGGACGGTGGGTCAGCAGCTGGAACTCCACGGGGTTCCCCTCGGCGTCGGTGATCCGGGCACGACGAAGATCGCCCGTCCAGTCCCACACGGTGATTTCGACGCACTCTTTCTTTGGAACTGCGGTCGAATTGAAGACGTGGAAGATTCGCGTAAGCCCATTTCCCGTTTCGGGCGCAGGCTTGCCGTTAAAGCCGTCAACGCCATATCCCGCGCCTGCGCCCTGCGCTTGGGATGCGGATATATCGGTGTCCACCGCGATTCCGGAGGTGTCGATCCGCTTCGAGATCGCCATCATGGCGTTCAGCGACTCGTTCTGGAAACGCGCCAGCGCATTGGAGTACAGCCCCATTGCATGTTCGCGGGTATCCTGCACACAGGATCCGGTCAGGATGTCGTGGAAATGTGTGAACAGCACGTCCCGGTAGGCTTTTTCCATCTCTTTTCCGTGGAAAGGCGCGTCTGCTTTGGTCGCTGCGTATGCGGAAAGTGCCTGCGCGTCGGCAAAGGCAGCTTCGCACTGACGGTTGCCCATCTTCACTCTCGATTGGGTGGTATAACAGCCGGTGAACAGCAGATTCAGCTCGTGATCGACCACGGGAAGCTGATCCCGAACCGATTCGGCGATTTTGAAGTACTCCCGGATGGTGCCGAAACGGATGGCAGGGAAGATCGGCCAGTCCATCATCTCGATGGCACGCTCCACGTCCCTGCGGGTGGGTCCGCCGCCGTGATCACCGACGCCGTAGACGATCAGCCCGGTTTTCAGTCCTCCCGATCGTTTGGAAATATCAATTGCGGTAATTCCGATTTTGGGTGTGATACCGCTGTTGTACCAATGCTGTTCCTTGTGGCAGAGCAGCTCCTTGCCCGACTGTCCCTTCCAGCGGTAGAGAGCGTAGTTGCCGTCCAGACCCCGGCAGTGATAGTAGTACTTCACGCCGCCGGCGAGATCAATTTCGGGCAGATTGGCGGAATGTCCGAAGGTATCGGGGGAGAAGTCAACCTCCAGCGAGTCGGGATCCACGCCCCAGACGTCGCGCAAATAGTTCTTGGTGTACTTGATATGCGCGATCAGCGATTCGGTGGAGGGCATGTTCTTGTCGGTCTCTACCCATGCCGAGGCGGTGATCTCCCATCTGCCTTCCCGGATGCGCGCCTTGATTCGTTCCATCATGTCAGGCTCGAATTCTTCCACGATCCTGTAAACTGCCGCTTGGGATTGGGAGAAACAGAACTCGGGATATTCGTCCATGATATTCAGCATGGTGCGGAAGGTGGCGAGTGTAGCGGCGACCGTCTCGTGCCAGCTCCACATCCAGTTCATGTCGATGTGGGCGTGACCCGCCAGAATCAGGCTGTACTCCTTGGCGGCGTCCTTCAAGGGCAGAAGCATCGTCTCTGCCTCGGCACAGGCAGATTTGGTCAGCGTACCGTCCTCGTCAAGCTTTGCGGCAAGGAAGTCGAGCGCACGGTCGATCAGCGTGTCGAACTCCCCGCCTCTTTCGGTGGATAGGCGGATGGCGAACTCGATCTCGGACAGAATCCGGATCTGATAGCGGGGCGGCGGCGTAATCCGCATGGCCTCCTCGCGTGGCTGACCGAAGGTCTCCTCATAGCCCGTGATTTCACGGTTACCGCCGACTTTTGTCTTGATTTCGGCGTATTTTGCAGATAATGTCATAGATACCTCCCAATTGATCGGAATTCTTTATTCATTATACATCCATTTTCCAAGAATTTCAAGCAATTTCCGAAAATAAATTGACAAATCGTTTCGAATGATGTATAATTGCCCTAACGAACCGAAAGGAA
>CAYOON010000096.1:6650-6976 GCA_964405595.1 uncultured Lachnospiraceae bacterium
AAACAATGAACGAAAACTATATCAACTACATTCTGGACAAGCTGACTGCCCTGCTTGCCATCGACAGTCCCACAGGATATACCGACGAGGCGGCAAAGTGGGTACAGGCGGAGTACCAAGCCCTCGGATATGCGGCGAAGCTCACCACCAAGGGCGGCGTGATGGTCGATCTCGGCGGTAAGGAGGAAGGAAACGGACTCCTGATCGAGACCCATATGGATACGCTGGGCGGCATGGTTGCCGAAATCAAGGGGAACGGCAGACTCCGCATCACCGCTTTAGGCGGAATGAACGCCAACAACGCCGAGTGCGAGAACGTCCGGATC
>CAYOON010000097.1:0-6971 GCA_964405595.1 uncultured Lachnospiraceae bacterium
AAAGTTCTTGAAGAGTCCAGAGAAACTTCTTTCAAGAAGTTTCTCTGGTGGGGAACTTCTCGGCTTTGCCGAGAAGTGGGGCGAAGCCCCATCTGATTCACTCCAAAGGAGTGAATCAGAAAAGACTGGAGCAGAGGCTGACGCCTCTGCTCTGGTCTTTATTATTCGTTACTCCTCATCCGAGGGATGGATCACAACTCTCCGGTTGTTCTCCGCGCCTACGCTGGCGGTGGTTACGCCCGGGATGGTGGATACTTCACTATGGATGATCCGGCGCTCGTAGGCCGACATGGGCTCCAGAGCCGCGCTCCGATGGGTGCGCTGTACCTTCGCCGACATCCGGCGCGCAAGCGCCCGCAGGGTGTCCTCTCGCTTGGCACGGTAGCCCTGAATATCGACTACGATCCGGGTGTACTCCCGTCCGTCGTCCTCGCCGTCCTTGCGGTTGGCAGCCAGATTGACCAGATACTGCAGCTGATCCAGCGTCTCGCCGTGATGGCCGATCAGGATGGTCGCATCCTCGCCGACGACGGTGATCCGCTTGCCGTTCTCGGTGTCCTCGCAGTTTACCGACGCCTCAATCTCCATGTCAGCAAGCAGCTTCTTCATGAAATCTACACCCAGATCAACGGGGGTCTTCTCATAGAATGCCCGGATCTTCGCGGGTGCTTCCCCGAATCCCAGAAAACCCTTCTTCGGAGCTTCCAGAACTTCGTAGGTGATCTTCTCTGCCGGTACGCCGAAATATTTCTCCGCGGCTTCCAATGCCGCTTCCACGGTTCTGCCCGTGGTTATCGTTTCCTGTTTCATCTTTTTTCTCCGTTATTTCGTTCAAATGTCGTTTTCAAATTACTTTTTGCCGTTTTTCTTCTTGCCGGTGGGACGGTCGCTTTCATCCTTCAGCTTGGGGGCTTCCGGCTTGTCCGTATCCGCATCCGAATCGTCGTCCTTCTCTCTGGAATCGAGGGGCAGGACGGGCAGCTCCATCTCGTCGTCATCGTCAATATGATGGAGCGAAACGTACTTCTTTCCGGGGATTACCCGGTTATCGGTTGCAATGGTCTTGGATCCCTTTCCCCGCATGGCGCGTTCGGCCTCCTTGTAGTCGGCCTCGGTGAAGACGGGAGCGGGGTACATAGCCCGCAGGATCAGTGACTGCAATACGCCCAGCAGGTTGTTGAACATCCAGTAGACACCCAGCAGCGAGGGCAGAACCAGCGCAAAATAGGTAGACATTGCCGGGGCAACGAAGTCCATGATCCATCCCGAGCATCCGCCTTCCATCTGGGGATCCTGCTGAATATAGGACAGCTTTCTGGTCAGCTTGGACGTGAGGAAGAGGATCACGAAGGTCAGCACCGGGATCAGAAAATACCAGCCCTTGGCATCCATCGGGGTTGCGGACAGGTTCAGTCCGAATACCTTAAAGTCGGGCAGCGAACCCTGCGACAGGTTTGTGAAGGAGCTGACGTCGGTGCCGTCTGCCATTTCGGTCACTTTTGTCGAAATCGCGTCCCAGTTGCTTTGCAGATCCTGCATGACGGCCAGCGAGTAGTTATAGGTGGTTCCGGTAACCTCCTTGGCAGCCTTCAGTACTACGGTAACCGCATCCTTGGATACGCCGCAAATATAGCGCAGGGGGTTCTGGATGATCGAGTAGAGCGCCATAATGATGGGGAGCTGCAGGAGCAGGGGAAGGCAGCCGGACATCTGGTTATAACCCTCCGACTGGTACATTTCCATGATTTCCTGCTGCATCTTCTGTTTGCTCTCGGTATCGTTGCGTCCGTTGTATTTCTTCTTGATGGCGGCGGCCTTCGGCTGAAGCTTTGCCTGCTTCAGCTGACTTTTCTGCTGTTTCAGCGAGAAGGGGAACAGGATGATCTTAAAGAGCAGGGCGAACAGGAGAACTGCCAGCAGGTAGTTGCCCGTCCAGGTGTTGAACTGCGCAAGAATCCATCCAATTTTGCTTAGAATCCAATCAATCAATTCGGTGATTCCTTTCTTCGGTCAATTTTGCGATCAATCTGCATCCGATTTCGGTGGATTTTCGTCTTTCTCCGCTTTCCGTGCCCGTTTCTCTGCCCGCCGTGCCAATCTTGCGCGTCTGCGCTGATTCACGGGTACGGGGTCGTATCCGCTTTTTCCGAAGGGATTGCAGCGCAGGATCCGCCAGATTGCCAGCGCGGAGCCACGGATCACGCCCCACTCACGGAGTGCTTCCAGCGCGTAGGCGGAGCAGGTGGGGGTGAATCGGCAGCAGCCGGGTTTCATGGGGGAGATAAAGCGGCGGTAGAAGCGGATGGGCAGGGAGAGCAGCCATACGGCGGGATTCGTCATTGAAGCAGACCCGCCTTTCGCAGGGCGTAGGTGAGCTGCTTTGCCGTATCGGTGGATTTGGCGGTCACGGCCGCCTCTCTGGCGGAGAGCACGATCAGGAAGCCTGTCCGCATGGTTCCGCTTGCCATAGCGGCGCGAAGTCCCGCCCGGAGGATTCTGCGAACCCTGGAGCGCTGTACGGCAGAGCCGATCTTTTTAGAGGTAGAGATTCCGATGCGATTGATCTTTTGCTTCATGGGATTCTGCTTTTTGAGCAGTCCCGCGTGACGATCGGGGAGGACGTAGAGGACGAACGTGGGGCAGACCACCCGGGTACCGCCTTTATACGCCTTTACGAAGAGATGATTTTCTTTGATTGCATGGAATTTCATCTGCCTGACCGTCCTTTTTTCATCCGTGGGAAGGGTGTGAGAAGTCCGTCGCACGACCGCCTGTCCGCTCCTTTGGATTTTGAATAAAAAAACCCCCGAATATGCCGAAAAGGAACATACATCGGTGGGTTCTTCGTTCTTTTTGGGTTTTGAATTAGTAAGTCAGGGAAGCTCTGCCCTTCTGACGTCTTCTCTTCAGAACCTTGCGTCCGTTTGCGGTACTCATTCTCTTACGGAAGCCATGAACCTTATTTCTGGTAGCCTTCTTAGGCTGATACGTTCTTTTCATTTGCTGCACCTACCTTTCAATGCACTTATTTTGCCCGCGCGTGGGTAATCTCCTCACGGGGCTCCGATCCATTTTGCGACTTTTGTATTATACCGCCTCCCCGCCGGTTTGTCAAGGGGGTGAGCGAAAAAAGTTGCGGAAAATTGTAAATTTTTTGAAAACAACCCCAATTTATCCTTCTGATTCCGGGATGCGCCAGCGAATCGTTCGCGCTGAAATAAAGGAACATCCCTTATTGGAGGTGGCAAAGTCGGGAAAAAGGGTGAATTTGATGAGCCTGTCAAGAAATTCAACATCAAAGTTTCTTGTCCAGAACGATACGATGCGCAAATCAGCCACTCTATCGAAAACGAGCTCAATTTCGGGGATATTCAGCCCGCGAAAGCGCAGAACAATCTTGCCTATGTTGGGATACCAGCCGCCGGAATCGCCCTCCTCGGAGTAGTAGCGCATGGATTTAATCTCTGCTTTCCAGAATCCGCGGGCAATCTTGCAGAGTTCTTCCACATCCTCGGGTGTTTGAATCTGATGATATTCGCTCATTTTGACATCCTCCTAAAGCAAAAAGTGCGCAGCCGAAGCTACGCACCGAAAAACATGTAGCTCCAACTAATTGTTGCCACACAATTTACACAGGAGATATTAGTCTATAAATATCAACACGTGAAATGGAGTACATGTTTTTACCAAACATGCACGTATTGATTATTTTAGACAAACCTTTTTGATTCAAATCCTTTCCTGATAAATTGTGTGGCAAAATTATTCTAGCACACTTTCGGTAAAAAGTCAAGTGAAAATAAAAAATACACAGCCGGAGCTGTGCGAATTTTTCTGCGATTTCCTTGACAAATCGGGCAAAATATGGTAGAATAATGCCGCACCCCGTCGGGGTGTACTGAAGCGCACCATAAAACGGTGGCGGTTGTCCTTCTCAAAGCGCGTTTTCCGTGAGGGAAGGAGAAATTCTTTTGAATATCCTTCTTTCACAAAAGCTCCTCTTGGAACGCTTGGAAAGGAGGATGATGCCATGTATGTTACTTGGGCCGATTTTTTCGCTCACAACATGTACATTGTGGAACTCATTACTCTTGTTATTTTGGTTATCGACCACTTTCACAAGAAAAAATAAGGCAAAAGAATTAACCGCCTGCACTCTCACCAAAGTCAGCGGTTAATTCTGCTGCAAGAGAAGGGCAACCGTCATCGGTGTGCTTCTTTCATGTTTATTATAGCACCCCGTCGGCAAAATGTCAAGGGGAAAATTAAAATTTTCGGAGAGAATAGCGGCTTTATACTGCTTTACTCTCCCTTTTTTCGTTTTCCCGACGGATCGGCGACGCGAATTTTCCTACATTTAAATATATCCCTCAATTTTTGTCAAATAATTTTGTGAAAAGACTTGTATTTTTTCTCCGGATGTGCTATAATGGATACGGATTACTATAGGGGTATTCTGCCCCTTTTGCCGGAATATAAAAGCAAAGGAGTTTAAACCTCATGCAAGGGCTTGAAACACTCTGGGATACGGCTCTGAAAGAGATGAGCAAGATCTTTTCCTCTACCTCCATGAACCTCTGGTTTGAGGATTCCTGCATACTCTCGCTGGACGACAGCACCGTCGTGATACAGATCCCCGATAACAAAAACAACAAGAGGGATATTATCGAAAAACGCTTCATCGGGAATCTTTCCGAATGTCTCGAGAATCTCATCGGTTACCCCGTCCGGATCGTTCTACAGGTCAAGGATGAGCCTGTCGCGGAAAACAATCAATACGTTCTCGACGAGTCTATCGAGGACATTCGCTTCCACCCGGGAAACGAGTATACCTTTGAGAACTTCATCGTCGGATCCTCCAACAAGTTTGTTTATGCCGCCTGCACGGCTGTGGCGAGCTCTCCGGCTACCGATTACAACCCCCTCTTTATCTACTCAAAGCCGGGACTGGGCAAGACCCATCTGCTCAATGCCATCATGAACCGGATTTACAAGAACAATCCTGATTGCAACATCATTTACGTAAAGGGAGAGGAATTCACCAATCAGCTGATTGAGGCCATCTCCCACCACTCCACCGAGGCCTTCCGCAGAAAGTACCGCAAGGCCGATGTTCTGCTGATCGACGACATTCAGTTTATCGCCGGCAAGGAAAGTACGCAGTTGGAGTTCTTCCATACCTTTAACGTGCTTTACGAGGACGGAAAGCAGATTATTCTGACTTCCGACCGTCCGCCGAAGGATATGAAGGAGTTGGAGGTTCGGCTGCGCGGACGGTTTGAATGGGGGCTTCTGGCGGATATTCAGCCGCCGGATTACGAGCTTCGGATCGCCATTATGAAGAACAAGGCGAAGATGCTGGGGCTTTACATTCCGCCTGAGGTGCTTGCTTATCTTGCCGACAATCTACGGAGCGACATCCGACAGATTGAGGGTACGGTGAAGAAGATTTCGGCGCGGTGTTATTTGAGTAATGAGCCTATTACGCTGGAGCTTGCCAAGGAGTGCATCTCCTCTATCGTGCGCACCGATGTTTCACCTACTGTGACGGCGGACGCTATCGTCGCTCATGTGGGGCGGAAGTACAATGTGGCAGTGGACGACATTCTCGGGCGGCAGCGGAACAAGCCGATTGCCAGGGCACGGAATATCGCGATTTATGTGATTCAGCGGGTGACGGGGATGTCACAGACTACGCTGGGGAAGATGTTCAACCGCGATCGCACTACGGTGCTTAACTCGATCAGCGTGATCAAGGACGAGATCACCGAGAATCCGCTGTTTGAAATTGAGATTAACGATTTGATTAAAGAGATCACGGAATGATCGGAGACGCAGACGCAGGAGCGTCACCGTAAAAAAGTTTTCGTCCAGCGCGCGAAGCGCGGTGTCCTTTTCTCAAAAGGCGGCGGATTCCAAAAGCAGCGCCTTTGGTCGCCATCCGACGCTTGCGTCGGATTGAGCACTGCGGCGAAACTCCCCACGGCCCTTTTCTTTTTGCGAGCTTTTTCTTTGTCCCAATTCGATTTCATGTTCCTGCTTGAAATTGGCTAATAAACATTCTTTTTTCAATGCTTTGTGCCTTATGGAGAGGTGACTTGATATGAAAAACCCAAAACGGATTACTGTGATACTTTACGGATTATGTGCGATTGCTTGGACACTCAGAGTGGTACTTGGTATTGTACATAAAGAATATGAATATGATTCTATCTTCTTTATATTGAATGTTCTTACCGCTTTAATTTGGATCGCAGCTTTTATTATCCGAAAAAGGCGACCGTAGAAAGAATGTATAATTATTTGCCGGATCTGAGTTTGGAGCTGCTGGGAACACGAAGACGAATTGGACTTTTTCTTTTGCGCCTTCTTCGGCCAAAAGAAAAAGCGGACTAACGGTTACCGGGATCTACACGGCTACACGGAGACAAACGGCAACCGCCTCTCCGGCTACCCAACCACCACAGTATCAGAAGGGAATCAAGCCTATGTTCTTCACCGTAACCCCCGATTTCTCGGTAGACGAGCGGGATATTATCGGGATCTTCGATCTGGACGAGTCCACGAGGTCGCCGATTACGAGAAAGTTTCTCCGGGACAGCGAGAAGCGGGGCATCCTGAACACCAAGTCGAGGGATATACCGAAGTCGTTTTTAGTCTGCGACAGCTTCGTTTGTCTGGTGCAGACATCCTCCGCCTCGCTGGTCGGCAGAGCCGAGGAGTCGGTCTGACTTTTCCCTGTTTCCCTGTGGATAAATACTTGTAAAACCCCTGTGGAAAGAGGGGTGGAAAACTTTTCTGGTTCCGCGAGTGTGAAAACTTTCCACAGCCGTCCACCGGACTTCCCGAAGATTTTCCCCGGGTTGGATTTCGGAAAGTTACCGATTCCGATTCTTGATTTGACTGTCTTTCCCGGAATCCGGCAGGAAAGTGTGCGGGGATTTTGAGTTTTCCACATGTTCACACCCTCT